>JAPKZL010000310.1 GCA_026393795.1 Candidatus Aminicenantes bacterium
ATTATGTCCGATGGCTTCATCGAAAAAATTCGGCATTTGTTCGACCCCAAGTATGACAATGAAAAATATGTCAAGGCCTTTGACTTCACGGCGTTTAAGCAAAAGTACGGCCGCTACCGGGAAAAATTCACGAAACTCAACCTGCGCATCGGTTCCGACAGCATGAATGGAGATTGGTGCGAGGAGATCCTGGCGAAAAGGTCCTTGCTGGCGCCGCTGGACCCCGATTTGCAAGTCCTTTGCCAACGGTTGCGCATGATGATCGACAGCAAGGTCTTCGAGGATTTCATCAGCGTCGATTCCGATGCCCCGTTGCCCAACCTGCTGGCCTGGCTTCATGCCGCGAAAGTATATACGGCTGTAAATATGCTGACTGCCTTGGAGGGCGATTGGGAAGCCAGCGTGTCCAACCTGCTGGACATGGTCGACTTCGGCAAGCGGGCGGTGAAGGGCAGCCGCTTCCTGATCGTCAACCTGATCGGCAAAGCCATTATGGCCCTTCCCCTCCAGGCGGTGGCTGCGCTCATGAACCGCAAGGAGTGCCCGGCAGCGGTCTACGAGATGGTCCTGAAGCGGATGCCGACGCTGGAGTACGAAGAGTTCGGCACGCGGCAATCGCTGATCTGCGAAGTGCTGGCCTTCAATTATGACTTCATCGAAAACCCCTGGCATGAAAATCCGTATCGTCCCTATGGCTTCTGGGAGCGCATGTTTTTAAAACTGTTTCTCGTAAAAAACCAGACCAGGAATTACGCCGACGAGATCATCAAGCAATTCATCGAAATGGAACAAACCCCGCCCTGGCAGTGGAAAAACGATACCATCGCGGCCGGCCCGATCAAAACCGGTCCTTTCTGGTGGCTCTGGAATGCCGGGGGTAAACTCCTCCTCGAATCGTACAACGATTATGCCATGGGCTATAAAAAAGGCGAGGGGATTTACGCCGTGATTTTTAAAACCGAAAAATCGGTGCCGGAAATTCTCGACGGCCTGGATAGTTACAAGGTTCTTGACCCCTGCTCGGGCAAGCCCTATGTCTGGAACGGGGAGAAGCAGGTCCTGTACAGCATCGGCACCGACCGGGTCGACAACGGCGGGACGTTCAACAAGGCAACAATGGCCACCGATGTCGTCCTACCTTGCGTACTGTATATCCGAGCCGAGTCCGGTCAACAGAAAAAGCGCTGATGGAATGTCGGGAGGTCGGCCTCCCGGCGCGAGTTTCTTTCGCTGCGAGAAGTCCGGCTGTTGAATGGGGGGGCAAAAGCGGGTAAAATGAGGGCATGCTGAAGAAAATCGTTTTCCCGGTCGCCGGCGTGGGGACGCGTTTTTTGCCCGCCACCAAGGAGGTCCCCAAGGAGATTCTGCCGATCATCGACAAGCCGCTGATCCAGTACGCCGTCGAGGAGGCGGCGCAGAGCGGATTTGCCGATTTCATCTTCATCACCGCTCCCGGCAAGGAGGCGCTGGAGCGCCATTTCGCCCCCAACCGCGAGTTGGACGATTTCCTCAAGCGCCACCGTAAGAGCCATTTGCTGGACGGGCTGCATGAGTATTACCGGAAGAATTTCACCTATATCCGCCAGCAGCAGGCGCTGGGCTTCGGCCACGCCATCTCCCTGGCCGAAGAAGCCGTCGGCAACGAGGCCTTCGCCATCTCCCTCCCCGACGACCTGATCCTGGCCGAGGAACCGGTCATGGCCCAGATGCGCCGGGTCTACGACAAATACCGCTGCCCGGTCGTCGCCTTCATGGAGGTTCCCCGCCACGACATCCCGCGCTATGGCATCGGTGCCGGCACCTTCATCGCCGACAAGGTCTTCGCGATAGAAAAGCTGGTGGAAAAACCGGCCGCGGCCGACGCTCCCAGCAACTTCGCCGTCATCGGCCGCTATATCCTGACCCCCGATATTTTCCCGCTGCTCAAGCAGATCAGACATGGCGCCGGGGCCGAGATCCAGCTGACCGACGCCATCGTCGCCTTGATGAAAAAACGCCGCCTGCTGGGCTATTTCTTCAGCGGCCGGCGCTTCGACGCCGGAACCACCCTGGGTTATATCGAAACCCTGATCCATGTCGCCCTGCAGCGTCCGGACACGCGGGACTTCACCCTGCGCCTCCTGCGCCAGATGGCTGCCGATGAAAAGATATGAGACCTTCGCCACCACGGCCGACGTGGGCGTCCGCATTTTCGGCCGTACCTTCGCCGAACTGTATGAAAATGCCGTGGCCGGGCTGAACGCCCTTCTCTTCGCCAGGAAAAAGGGGAAGCCGATCGAGATCGGGGCTTGCGGCTTCAGCTTCCGCGGCGACGGCGTCGAGAACGTTCTGGTCAACCTGCTGGCTGAAGTGTTGTCCCTGGTCTACCAGAAGAACAGGCGGGTGACGGCGGTGGCCTGCCGCCAGGCCGACGAACATTTCATCGACGCCGACCTGCTGCTGGCCAAAATCGACGAAGAACCGGAGCTCGACATCAAGGCTGTCACCTACCACAAGCTGCAGGTCGTTGAAACGGACGGGGTGAAAAGCGCCGCAGTGTTTTTCGACGTCTGACGCCGATGGCCGACCATTTCGAAAAGCTCTCCCCGTTCCACTGGCGTCTGGACAAAAATACGCGCAAGGACATGATGGCCGGCGCCGAGATTTTCGCTTCCGAACAGATCCTGCGCCAGGCGCAGGCCGACGCCTCCATCGAGCAGGTGGTCAACGTCGCCTGCCTCCCCGGCCTGACCGGGAATTCCCTGGCCATGCCCGACATCCATTACGGCTACGGTTTCTGCATCGGCGGCGTGGCGGCCTTCCCGGCCGACGGCGGCATCGTCCTGCCCGGCGGCGTCGGCTACGACATCAATTGCGGCGTGCGCCTGCTGGCCAGTTCCATCCCTGCCGAGGAGTTCGCCGCCGTGGCCGATGCGGTCGGCCATGCCATCCTGCAGCGCGTTCCCACCGGCCTGACTCCCCGCGGCATCCAGCCGCTGAACAAGAAGGATTTCCAGCGTGTCGTCGGCAGCGGCGTCAAGGAGATCGTGCGTCGCTTTGGCGGCGATGCCCAGGACATGCAATTCATCGAATCGAACGGCTGCCTGCCCTTCGACGCCCCGGGCGCCCTTGGCCCCCGGGCTTGCGAGCGCGGCGCCGCCCAGCTGGGCTCCCTGGGTTCGGGCAACCACTTCATCGAGGTCCAGGCGGTGGAGGAGGTTTACGATCCCGTCGCCGCCCGCTGCTTCGGGCTGGAACAGGGTCGCATCGCCGTCATGATCCACACCGGCTCGCGCGGCTTCGGCCACCAGGTCGCCTCAGACTATATCGAGACATTCCGCAAGCGCAACCTGGCCCGCCTGAAGCTGAAGGACCCGCAGCTGGTTTATGCCGACATCGCCTCGGCCGAGGGCCGCAACTACCTGCAGGCGCTCAATGCCGCCAGCAATTTCGCCTGGGCCAACCGCCAGCTGATCCAGGAAGAAGTTCTGGATATCCTGGAAAAGGCCTTGGGCATGGGCCGGGCCGGACTCGGGTTGCGCCTGGTGTACGACCAGGCCCACAACATCGCCAAATTCGAAGATCATGACGTGGGCGGGAAAACGACCCGCTTGCTGGTCCACCGCAAGGGGGCGACGCGGGCCCTGCCGCCGGGGCATCCAGAAATCCCGGCGGTGTACCGGGAGGTCGGCCAGCCGGTGCTCATCCCGGGCAGCATGGGCAGCCGGCCTCAGCCGCCACCAGGCTATCAAGCTTTCGGCGGGGGCCGATGTCCGCGACCGGTTGCGGAAGCAGGGGGTACTGGTCTTCAGTTTATCCAGCCAGGGCCTGAAAGAAGAGATCCCGGAGGCCTACAAGGATGTCGACGACGTGGTGGCCGCGACCGTGGCCGGCGGCATCTCCGAAAAGGTGGCCAGACTGCGGCCGCTGGTGGTCATCAAGGGCTGAGCCGTTTTTAGTAAAAATAAAAAAAAATAACTGCACGGTAAAACGATCCTTTTTCTTATTTAACGCCCCATTATTGATATTTGGACTTGACAACTCCATAAATATGCGTAAAATGGAATTATGTATTCCAGAATAATTAATTATCCGCGGGACAAAAGCTTTTTTCTGTTTGGACCCAGGGGAACAGGGAAAACTACCTGGGTGAAAACAACCTTCCCCGCTGCCGTTTTCATTGATCTGCTGGAATCCGAGCTTTTTATTGGCCTGCTTGCCAATCCGCAAAGATTGGAGATGTATATTCCCAAGGATTTCAATAATTGGATAATAATTGATGAAATACAAAGAATTCCTGAATTGCTCAATGAAGTGCACCGGTTGATAGAAAAATACAAATACAAGTTCATTTTGACCGGCTCGAGCGCCAGGAAGATAAAAAGAAAAGGTTACAATCTGCTTGCCGGGCGAGCTTTGACCTATTCCATGCACCCGTTAACCGCAACGGAGCTTGGAAAAACCTTTGACCTTGAATATCTGCTGAATTATGGTGGCCTGCCAAGCGTTTATGCCGGGAATGAGGCAAAAAAATATCTTGCCAGTTATGTTAAAACCTATCTACAAGAGGAAATACAATTTGAAGGATTAACCAGAAATCTTGGCGCTTTTTCAAGATTCCTGGAGGCGGCCTCTTTTTCCCAGGGAAGTATTTTAAATATTTCAGAGGTTGCTAGAGATTGCGCTGTGGAAAGAAATGTCGTGTAAAAATATTTTTCAATGATTGAGGATTTGTTGATCGCTTATCGCATTCCTGTTTTTTCGGAAAGAGCCAAAAGGCGGATGATCGCTCATCCGAAGTTTTACTTGTTTGATACTGGGGTTTATCGAACCATCAGGCCGATGGGGCCGCTGGACAGGCCGGAAGAAGTGGAAGGAATAGCTTGTGAGACGCTTGTATTCCAGGAGTTGAACGCCATCAATTCATATTTGGAATCCGGCTATAAAATATTTTATTGGCGGACCGCGGATGACATGGAAGTGGATTTTGTTCTGTACGGCGGCAAAGGCATCCTGGCTTTTGAAGTAAAAAGAACCGCAAAGGTATCCAGGGAAATGACCCGGGGGCTCAGGGCATTTCTCAAAGCCTATCCCATGGCCAAAGCCTGTCTGATCTATGGCGGTGAGCGCAGGTTAAGGGAAGATAATATTGAAATCATTCCCATTAACGAATTCTTGCTTTCCTTGCCTACCATGTTGAGTTAAAGTCTTGCGGCGCTGCGGCAGCGACTCGATTCTCAGTTAAAATTTGAATTTTGCACAAAGGATTTGGCGGAATTCGATCTGGAACGGGCATTCAAAGCAGTAGTTGCCGTTGCCACAGTCATTGGCAGCGAACGATCATGACTATCAAACGAGTTTCCTGTCCGTATGAAAAGACCATAACGGCGGCAACCTTTGCGAAGATTATTAATGCTAATCAATAATCGTGATGTTGTCAGAAAAAAATATTTCGTATAATATTGTTAGCCGAGGAAAATAATATGACATTAGAAAATTGGGATTGGCTCAGATTACCGGTTGTTTCTGCTGGTGCAGAGTATTTAGTAATGGGAAATTTAATGAGAAGAAATATATTGGCGTATAAAGCTCCTCAAAATAACGAAGGATACGATTTGATTTGTATCCATCCAGATCCTCGATATATAAAAAAGTCACACCAAAAAGCACAATTAAGAATACAAGTAAAAAGCCGCTATGCTACTGATTGTAATAAGGCATTTATAATTAGAGAAAAATCAATTGAAGCTTTTGACTATTTAATTGTGGTTTTTTTAAATATTGGAAAATATTTTGGGAAAAATATAGGAGATGTTGGCAAAAAAGAAGTTGAATACTATACCTTTCCGCAAGAATTTGTTAAAAAGCATCATTTAAAACAAGGAAATTGGGAAAAAATATTGTTAAAACCGTTACTTGAAGAAATTTATAAATATAAAAATGAAAAAGGATTTGAATTAATTGCAAGAAAATTAGGAATAATAATACCAATTAAAAACAGGAAAAATAAAAAGGCACGGCTAACAAGTCGTTTAAGCCGACTCGGCCAGCCACGGCATTAGGTTGGAATTTTATTATAGCTGGCCTCGCTGCTTAACTCCGTCGTTATGGCTGATTGGTCCCGTCTGAAACCGGGCCTTCGCCGGCGATGGCGCCGTTCTTGACCTGGACCGCGTAGACGATCTGAGTTTCCAGGTTCTTGGCCAGCAGCACCTGACAGTCGGGCCAGTGCCGGGACAAGCGGACGGCGGCGTAAAAGGCGATTTTTTCGAAATTGCCGGCGTTTTTGGAATCGCTGTTGAAGACGATCAGCGCCTTTTTTTCGGCGTCGAAGATGCGGAACGCGATCAACCCCTCGGTGCGCTTCAGGTAGGCCAGGGCGTCGGTTGGCAAGCCGCCGCTCTTGCTGCCGGTGATGGTCAGGATGAAAAAGACGATGACCACGACCAGCAGGCCGGCGGCCACGGCGTAGATCATGCGGTTCGATTTGCCGGGATTGATCCTCTTTATTTTTGTCCTGATCATGGTCGCGTGTCGCTCTCCAAATAGGAATAGGCTAACCCGGCCAGCAGGGCCGGGGCAATCTTGAGCACGTCCTCGTCGACGGCAAACGTCGGCGTGTGCAGGGCGCTGCCGTTGCCGCTGTCCAGGAAGAAGAGCAGCGACGGGACCAGCCGGCCATAGGCGGCGAAATCCTCGCCGACGGTCAGCGGTTCGGCGAGCACGACGTTGTTGCGGCCGAGGATCCTTTCGAAAACGGGCAGCAGCCGGTCATAGAGCTTGGCGTCATTGACCACGGCCGGGCTGGCCTTCTCGAAATCGAACCGGGTGGTGACGCCGAAGGCAATCTCCAGCCCCTTGAGGATCCGTTCCATGCCGGCGCGGATGGCATTTTCCGTCTCGGCGGAAAAGGTGCGCACCGTCCCCTCCATGTCCACCGTCTCGGCGATGACATTGCTGCGCACGCCGCCGTTGATCTTGCCGATGGACAGCACCGCCTTTTCGCCCGGGTCCTTGCTGCGGCTGATCAGGGTCTGGAACTGGCCGATGGCCGCGGCGGCAACGACGATGGCGTCGACGCCCTGGTGCGGGAAGGCGCCGTGGCTGGCCTTGCCCCGGATGCGGATGTAGACCGAGGCCACGTTGGCCATGATCGGCCCCGGCCGCAGGCTCACCCGGCCGGCCGCGAGGCCGGGCAGGACGTGCAGGGCCAGCAGGGCGTCCAGGCGGGGGTTTTCCAGGATGCCGGCAGCGATCAGCCTTTCGGCTCCTCCGGCTTCATCCTTGGCCGCCCCCTCCTCGCAGGGCTGGAAAATGAACACCACCGTGCCGGCCAGCCGGGCGCGGATTTCGGACAGCAGCCGGGCGCAGACCAGCAGGTTGGTCATGTGCACATCGTGGCCGCAGGCGTGCATCTGCCCCGGCTGGCGCGAGGCGAACGGCAGGCCGCTCGTCTCCTCAATGGGCAGGGCGTCCATGTCGGCGCGCAGGCCGATGACCGGGCCCGGCCGGCCGCCGCGCAGGACGGCCTTGATGCCGCTGCCAGCGATGGCGCTGGTTAGTTCCAGGTCCAATTTTTTAAGGTAAGCGGCCAAGAAAGCGGCCGTCTTTTTTTCCTGAAAGCACAGTTCGGGGATCTGGTGCAGCTCGCGGCGCAGCCCGACGCTTTCGGGGAACAGGGCGGTTGCTCGTTCCTTGAAAAGAAAGATAAAATCATCAGCTGTAAAAAGTGGCAGAAAGAAAAAGCATACGGCCAGTCCGGCCACCAGGGTATTCTTTTTCATTTTAAGGGCATCCCATTGCCTACGGAACCACCACGTTGTTGAAGATGTCGCTGATGATGTCGTCGCTGCTCATGGCTTCGGCTTCGGCCTCGTAGGTCAGGATGATGCGGTGGCGCAGGACGTCGCGGCCGACCGACTTGACATCCTCGGGGGTGACGTAGCCGCGGCGGCGAATGAAAGCCATGGCCTTGGCTGTTTCGGTCAGGTAGATCGAGGCCCGCGGCGAGGCGCCGAACTGGATCAGGTTCTGCAGCTTGGCGATGCCGGCCTCCCTGGGGAAGCGGCTGGCGAAGACCAGGTTGATGATGTAGTCCTTGATGCGCTCGTCGATGTAGACCATCTGGTAGGACTGCTGGAGCTTGGCCAGCGTTTTCCTGTTGAGCACGACCTGGAGCGGGATGTCGTTGCCGCCAACCATGCGGTTGACGATCTCCTTTTCCTCGTTCTTCTGCGGGTAGGTGATCTTGACCTTGAGCAGGAAGCGGTCGATCTGGGCCTCGGGCAGGGGGTAGGTCCCTTCCTGCTCGATCGGGTTCTGGGTGGCCATGACCATGAACGGCTTTTCG
>JAPKZL010000311.1 GCA_026393795.1 Candidatus Aminicenantes bacterium
TTGGTGGCGCCGATGTTGCCGCTGCCCTGGCTGCGGATGTCCTTGCCTTCGCTGAAATAGAAGACCAGATAACCGAAGGGGATGGAGCCCAGCAGGTAGGAAAGGATCAAAAACGAGATTTCATGGCTGCTCAAGGGGAAACTCCTCTAAAACCTTGTAGAGCGGACCGGTCGGGGTCAGCCGGCTGCTGAAAAGCTGGAAGGAAGATGCCTGGCATTCGGCCAGCAAAAGGTCGTTTTTTTCGGCCAGCAGCGCGAAGAGCTTTTTGAAATCGCCGCGGGCCTTGTTGCGCCCCAGGGTGATGTGCGGGCTGAAGGGGCGGTCATCCCTGGCGATCCCCAGGGGAGCGAGGGCATCTTCGATCCAGGCGAACAATTCCGCCAGCGGCGCATTTACAGCCACTCCCGCCCAGAAAATATGCAGGTCGGCGCCATAGGGGAATTTGCCGAAGCCGGCGATGCGCAGGGGAAAAGCCGGCACCGGGGTCTTCGCGCCGCGCAGCGCCGCGGCCATCTGCCCCGGCAGCGCGTCGGGGACTTCGCCGATAAACTTCAGCGTCAGGTGGACGTTGCGGCTCTCGGTCCAGCGGATGGAACTGGCGATTTTTTTGAAGGGCAGCAATTCCCGGGCGATGCTCTCCCTGGCTGCCTCGTCCAATCGGATACCGAAAAAGGTTCTCATTGTTTTGATTATAATAGAAAGACTATTATTAGTAAATAGCCGAGCGCCGGAGAGCGCTTGGCTTCCGGGTCGCGTTGGCGGTTTCTGCATTGACTAAAACGGGCAACTGGTTTAATATTAGCCGCCATGAAAATCTTTTCCATCGCCGGTTGGTCGGGCAGCGGCAAGACCCTGCTCATCACCCGACTGATCAAAAGCCTGAAGGCGAGGCAGCGCCGCGTCGTCGCCGTCAAGAACGCCCCCGACGCCTACGCGCTGCAGCCCGAGGCCAAGGACACGGCCCAGTTCCTGCACGCCGGCGCCGACGAGGTATTCCTGATAGCCGGAAATGAATTGTTGCGCATGAGCCGGATCAACGCTCCCCAGGACCTGCTGGAAGACCTGAAATCGCGGCTGTTTGAAGACGACATTGTGCTGATGGAAGGCCTTTACCAGCCGGGGATACCGGTGATTGAAGTCGATGATGCCAGCCGGCCGCAAGCGCAGAAATTCCCACTGGCCAATCTCGCAGCCATAGTCAGCGCGGAAAAATGCTCGGCCGACCTGCCCTGCTTTCGTCCGGATCAAATCGCTGAAATCGGCGCCTTTTTGGAGGGCTATTATGAAGAACATCGTTGAACTGAAGGTCAACGAAACGACGATCGCCTTGAATCCCTTCGTGAGCAAGATCATCGCCAACGTGCTGCTGGGTGCCGTGCAGTCGCTGGACAAGATCCCGCAACCCATGCAAAAAATCGAACTTTCGCTGACCATGGATAAAAAATAAGAGGAGTTGCCAACCGCCATGAAATATTTAAGAACCTTTCCCGAAAAATGCAACGGCTGCAACGTCTGCATGAGCGTCTGCGCCAAACTTTATTTTAAAGAGGACAACCCGGAAAAATCGGCCATCAAGGTAACTGCCGCCGGCAAAAACACGTTTGCACTGACCGTCTGCGACCAGTGCCGGGACTGCGTGCCCGAGTGCCCGACCATGGCCCTGACCGTCAGCAAGCAGGGGGTGGTGATGCTCAACAAGAGCCTGTGCATCAATTGCCTGGCCTGCGTGGCCGTCTGCCCCACCTCGACCATGATGACCCACCGCGGCGGTCTGGCGCCCTTCAAGTGCATCGCCTGCGATGCCTGCGCCAAGGAGTGCCCGACCGCGGCCCTGAAAATCGAAATCAAGGAGATCGTTTCATGAGCGCCAATGAAAGCAAGCACGACATCGAGAAGATGAGAAAGGCCCACAAGGTCCTGAAGGAATTCACCTACGAGTTGAAGCCGGTGGTCAAGGGCTACAACGACCGCACCCTGCACATCGACCTGGCCAGCCGCGCGATCACCATCAAGCCGGTGCCGGCCGACATGAAGAAGAAGTTCATCGGCGGCAAGGGTTTCGACCTGAAGCTGCTCTGGGACGCGGTCAGCGGCGACACGAAATGGGACAGCCCGGAAAACGAAATCTGCATCGCCATGGGCCCCATCGCCGGCAACACCAACTACCCCGGCTCCGGCAAGTCGATCGTCACCACCATCTCGCCGCAGAC
>JAPKZL010000312.1 GCA_026393795.1 Candidatus Aminicenantes bacterium
GGAAAGACGTTGTTGGTGCCGGTAGAGATCGTGACGATGGGGACGCAGCCGCAACCTTTCCCAACGACGCGGTTAGTGCCATCGCCGCCCAAGACCACGATGCTGCCGACGTTCATCTCGCACAGCCGCCTTGCCGCCGTAGTCGAATCCTCGTCGGTTGATGTCATCGGCATATCCAGAATGTCGGCGCGCAGCGAGGATAGTCTCAACCCATCCAACGCCCTTTCTCCGATGCTGTAGTAATCGGGCATGATGCTCACCCGATCAATGCCAATGGCGTCCAGGGCCAGCAGCGCCCGTTGCAAGATGTTGACCTTTTCGTTGTTACTGAACACAGACGCATGGGCGACCAGACGGCGAATGTCCTTACCAGAAGCCGGGTTGGCGATGATCCCTACATGCGACATGAAGTGTCTTTCTTCAAAGTTCTCTTTACAATGCGAGAGCTTTGAATTACTCCTGAAATTCGGCAAATCGTCATTCCTGCGAAAGCAGGAATCCAGTCCTTTCAAGACCTTCTGGATCCCCGGCTACGCGGGAATGACAAAGTAGGGGTATTTTTCAAAGGTCTCAATGCTCCGCTCCGTAGATTACATCCGGAGCTTTCGAATGTCTCCATGCAAGTTTTATGGAAGCATGAGTTACTTGGGCGGTATTGCCCTTAAAAGCACTCAGCTATCAGCCGTCAGCCTGAGCGCGTCAGGTGTATTTGGCCAAAAACTGATAGCTGAGTGACAACCATAGTTATGCGACAGCCTCCTTGACTGCGGCACCGATTTTGGCCGGGCTGGGAATATAGGCATCCTCCAGCGGAGGGCTAAATGGTACCGGCGTGTGCGGTGCCGTGACCGTTCGCGGCGCCGAGTCCAGGTAGGCAAATGCCTGCTGAGCGGCCAGCGTGACAATGTCATTGGCGACACTGCAGCGCGGATTGCCCTCGTCCACAACCACCAGCCGGTGAGTCTTTTTGACCGATTCGAGAATGGTGCTTTCGTCCAGCGGTGAGAGACTTTGCGGGTCAACAACTTCAACGTCAATACCGTCCTTGGCCAGAGCTTCTGCCGCTTGCATGGCAAACAGCCTCATGCGGCCGATGGCGACCACGGTCACGTCCTTGCCGGGGCGGGCGATCTCGGCCTTGCCGAGCGGGACGATATATTCGCCCTCAGGCACCGGTCCCGACGAGTCGAGGAGTACGAGATGCTCCATGTAAATCACCGGGTCGTCGTCGCGGATGGCCGCCATGAGCAGGCCCTTGGCGTTGTACGGCGTGGAAGGCGCGACGACCTTGAGGCCTGGCATGTGTGTAAAGATCGAATACAGCACAGCCGAATGCTGGGCGGCTGCGCGAAAGCCGGCACCGTACAGCGTGCGGATCACCATCGGCACCTTGGCCTTGCCGCCGAACATGTAGCGCATCTTGCCGCCTTGGTTGAAAATCTGATCCAAGCACACACCTAAAAAGTCTACAAACATCAACTCGGCGATGGGGCGCAGGCCGGTGGAAGCCGCGCCGACGGCCGCACCGATGAACGACGATTCACTGATGGGTGTGTCGAGCACGCGCGACCGGCCAAACTCTTGGACGAGGCCCTTGGTGACGCCCAGGTCACCGCCCCACGCTTCCTCGCCCTTTTCCTCCAGATGCGTAGCCGCACCGCCCGCCACGTCCTCGCCCATCAGAATCACAGCGGAGTCCCGGCGCATCTCTATCCGGATGGCCTCATTGATAGCTTCACGGTAAGTAATAATT
>JAPKZL010000313.1 GCA_026393795.1 Candidatus Aminicenantes bacterium
TGCAGTTCTACCGGCCGCAAAAGGGCGAGATACTCATCGACGGCCGGCCGGCGACCGAGTACGAATCGAATTCACTGCGCCGGCATATCGGTTATGTGCCTCAGTCGCCAACGTTGCTTTCGGGGACCATCGCGGAAAACCTGCGCTACGGCGACCCCGAGGCGAACGCCGAGCAGATAGAAAAAGCGGCGCAGGCCGCCGGCATCCATGATTTTATCGCTTCTCTGCCGCAAGGCTACCAGGCCCTGGTCGGGGAGCGCGGCGTCAATTTCTCCGAGGGCCAGAAGCAGCGCCTGGCCATTGCCCGGGCTCTGGTGAAAAATCCCGATATCGTGGTCCTGGACGAACCGACCTCGGCCCTCGATTCCCGGACCGAAGCCTCGATCTTCGCCTCTTTACCCGAAATATTGCGCGGCAAAACGCTGTTCATCATCGCCCACCGCCTGAGCACCATCCGCCAGGCCGACCGTATTCTTTGTTTCGACGACAAGGGCCTTGTCGGGGCTGGTGGCCATGCCGAACTAGAAATAAATTGCCAATACTACCAGGCCATGCTGCGCAGCCAGAATGTTCAGAACTGAAGAAAAAGCCGAGCTTGGTAGACGGTTTACGGTAAACGGTAAGAAGTGAGTTTACATCTACAGTAGGTTTGAGGTTCGAAGTTCGATGTTCGACGTTGAAGAAATAATTGCGCTTGGTTTACGGTATACGGTGTAAGGCTCTGAAGGTCGCCGACGAGGGGATTTATGGCAACCGTAATCAAGCAAAATATTTCGAAAAATTGCTGTTACCGTCTGCCGTACACCGTCAACCGTATACCGCTTTTAGAAGCCGAGCAATGAATTGACCAGCCGGGTGATGGGCGTGGTGAGAAAGTCAAAAAAATTGAAATAGACTCCGGCCAACAAAAGCAAGAAACCATAAGGTTTGATTTCTTCGAAAGCCGAAAGGGCGTCGTTGTTCAAAAAAAATTCGGCTGCACCGGCACTGGCCAGGGGCGGGATGGGCAGCAGGTTGAAAACTCCGATGCACGCATTAGCCATGCAAAAAGGAAGGAGCACCTGGAGCGGGAAGAGCGACGTTATCAAGCCGGCTGCGCCCAAACCCCGGGTAACGCCGATTCCTGCCAGCATCAGCATCAGGTTGGCTGCCGGGCCGGCAAGGGCGATCAGCAGCCCATCGCGGCGGGGGCGGCGCAGGTTTTCAAGCTTGATTTCCAGCGGCTTGGTCCAGCCCAGAACAGGCAGGCCACGGAAGAGCAGGTAAAACGGCAGCAGCACGCTGCCGATCCAATCGACGCGGGCAAAGGGATTTTCCGCCGAGCGCTGCCTTTTCGCGGCTTCGGGATCGCCGAGGCGGCGGGCCATCCAGACCCGGGATTTGTCGTGCAGCCATAAAGAAAAAAGCACGATGGCGAAATTCAGCCCAAGAAAAAAATAGCGCTTCACGGTTGGGCTGCGGGTTTATGAGTCAAGGAAGGAGTTTATAGCTGGTTGAAAAGTTTCAGCTGCTCCTTGATGTAATCGGGGATCATCGATCCGTAAAGAGCGTCGTGGGAGAGGTTGACGACGTTTTCGTTGATCTTGACCGGAGTGTTGTTCTTGAAGGTGAACTTCCTATCCTTGGCGAACAAATTGCCGATCGGGCCGCAGCCCCTCCTTACTTTGACCACTTCGGTCTCCGGGACGGGGCAGCCCATGACGACTTCCTTGTTCTTTTTCTCATCGCGGAAGCGGATGATGATCAGTTCGGGAGTTACCGAGAGCAGTTCGCCCTTGAAAGTCTTGTCCTCGATGTTGACTTTGACTTTTTCGCCCTCGGGCAGACCGCCGACGATTGGCTTGCAGATGCAAGCTGAAAGGATCACTATAACCGAAAGCAGCAGCATAATTTTTTTCATGTATAAACCTCCCATTCAAGGTCTTTTAACACAGAAAAAACAAATTTTCAAGCCCCGGGAGCGATTCCCGGATTATACCGTTGGCCATCCTCATTTCACAGTTGTTTCAAAACATCCAGATATGAATCCAGCTCCAAGACGCGCCGCTTGATCAGATCGACCCGGTCGGCGGCCAGCATGTTGCGATACATGGTCCCATCCAGTCTGCCGTAGAATACGGCCAGCCATGCCAGTTCCCGGTCGCGGAAGGTAAGCCAGGCGCGCAACGGCAGCAGGCAGACCGTCAAGGCGGCGCAGACAAACCAGACCGCTTTTTTCATGTCTCCATTGTAGCGCCAGCGGGAGAGCGGAGCAATTCGCCGGGGAAACAGCCTGTCCGGCATCACTCGGCAAAACTCAGTAGAAAGAGTCTCTGCCAATATTGGGCTTCCTTGAAAATCGCCTCGACCGGAAGCGCCGCTGCATTTCCCGGCCCGGGCAGCCGCAACGGAAGCCTGTTGTCCCAGAAATAGACCCGCTCTTCAAGGGCGGGCTCGTCGCCGTTCTTATCGCTGCGGAAAAAGAAACGCAGCCGCCCGCCGGCATACAAGAATTCGCTGTACCGGAAACGCGCGGCCGACGTTTCACTGACCTCGACCTTTGCCAGAACGGTTTCCGCTTTTTGCTCAGCCATTTCGGCGAATTCCGGCTGGTCACTGTACCAGAAAACAGCTTTTTTAACATAATTTCCGACCGCCCGCCAGGAACCGCCGCGGCTATTGACGATCAGCTCGCTGCAATAGAGGCCCCCCACCTCGCTTTTCTGGGCCAGGGCGATGGCTGCCGCCGTTTGGGCGTAAAGCTTTTTAATCTCCTGCACACCGGCATCTTCCGCAGCAACAACCGAGGACTGGCAAGCCAACCAGACCAAGAACAAGATCGCTGTTTTTTTCAAGCTGCACCTCGCTCAGGCAAACCAGGCGGCCCGATCGCAAATCCAGGCCCCCTGGATGATCCATAACACAAGCGCGGCATGTTGGCAACCTTTTCGCATCCGCGGGCCGGTTGAATTTTGCACCTGGACGGGATATAATCCGTTTTCACTCACCAGATCTTATGATAAGGAGCCGCGAATGAAATCAAAAATCATTTTCCTGTCTATTATCTTCGCAATATGGCCATTGGCCGCCAAGGAAGGCATGCACAAAGTCGACGGCGTCACCCCGGCCATTGCCAAGGACATGAAGGGATGCGGGTTCGAACTCGACCCCGCCTCCATCTGGGACATCGGCAAAAAGAGCCTGGCCATGGCCGTGGTCAACCTGGGCGGCGGCACCGGTTCCTTCGTCTCCGCGGACGGACTGATCATCACCAACCACCACGTCGCCTTCGGCGCCGTGCAGAGCCTCTCATCGCCGGAGCACAATTACATTCGCGACGGTTTCCTGGCCCGCAGCCGAGCCGAGGAAATTCCGGCTCCCGGCTACAATGTCAGGATCATGACCGGTTTTGTCGACGCTACGCCGCAATTTCAGGCGATTTTCCGTCCCGGCCTGGACCCGAAAAAGCGCTCGCGGCTGATCGACAAAATATCCAAGCGCCTCGTCCGCCAGGGGGAAAGCACCCCGGGCAACGAATGCCTGGTCGCCCAGTTCTATGGCGGCCGCGAATTTTACCTGGTCACCTACCTCAAGATCAAGGATATGCGCGTGGTCTACGTCCCGGCGCGCTCGGTCGGCGAATACGGCGGTGAAATCGACAACTGGACGTGGCCGCGCCACACCGGCGATTTTTCCTTCCTGCGCGCCTATGTGGGCAGGGACAACCGCCCGGCCGAATTCGCCAAGGACAACGTCCCCTACCACCCGCTGCATTACTTCCCCATCGCCCGGCAGAATCTCAAAGCCGGCGATTTTACCATGATCATGGGCTTCCCGGGAACGACCAAACGCTGGACCAGCGCCGCCGAGGTCGGCAACGAAACCGAAGCCAATTATCCCCAGCGCATCGCCCTGCTCGAACAGTACATCGCCCTGCTGGAAAAGGCTTCGGCGGCCGACGAAGCGGTGAAGATCAAGAATGCCGGCAACCTGAAGGGGTTGTACAATTCAATAAAAAATTACCGCGGCATGCTGGAAGGGCTGCGCAAAAACGCCGTTCACGAAACGAAGCTGGCAACGGAAAAGCAACTGGCCGCCTTCATCGCCTCCCGGCCCGACCTGCGCAAAAAATACGGCCGGCTGCTGGCCGACATCTCCGCCCTGGCCGCCGAAGAACGCCAAAGCAATTCGCTGCAGACGGTCTACGGCTGGATGACCCGCGGCTGCCGCCTCTTCGATTGGGCGCTGACCATTGACAAGTGGAGCCGGGAAAAAGCCAAGAAAGACCTGGAGCGCGAAACCGGCTACATGGAGCGCGACATCGCCGCCAAGAAGGAGCGGCTGCCGGTCAGCCAGCGGAACCTGGACCTGGGGACCGACCAGGCGGTATTCGCTTTCTTCCTGAAAAAGCTGCTGCAAGCCGATTCGGCCAACAGTTTCAAAACCCTGCGCCAGGAAGTGGAAAAAAGCCCGGGCAGCGGCCTCGACGAACAGATCGCCGCCTTTGTCAACGCCCTTTACCGGCACACGCGGCTGGCCGATTATGATTTCAAAATGAGCCTGTTCGCCGCCGACAGGAAAGCGCTGACCGGTACCGCTGACGCCTTCATCGCCCTGGCCGATAAAATAAGGCCCAACATCGACGCCTTCACCAACCGCCGCAACATCCTCACCAGCCGCTGGCAGGGGCTCAAGCCGCTCTACATCGAAGCCATGATGCAGATGCGGCCGGCAGACCTGTTTTATCCCGACGCCAACTCCACCCTGCGCTTCAATTATGGCCGGGTCGAGGGCTACTCGCCGCGCGATGCCGTCAGCTACGCCCCGTTCACGACCCTGGCCGGGGTGCTGGAAAAAAACAGCGGCGAATTCCCCTTCAACCTGGACGCGAAGTTCGTCGCCGCGGCCATGAACGCGGACCATGGCGCCTACGTCGCTCCGGAACTGAACGACGTCCCGGTCAATTTCCTGACCAGCAACGATTCCACCGGCGGCAATTCGGGCAGCCCGGTGCTCAACAGCCGCGGCGAGCTGGTCGGCGTGCTGTTCGACGGCAACTACGAGTCGCTGAGCAGCGATTTCTTCTACCGGCCCGACATCACCCGCTCCATCCACGTCGACATCCGCTACGTCCTGTTCGTCGCCGACAAGGTCAATCAGGCCGGCAACGTCCTGGAGGAACTGGCTGGCCGCTGATGGAAAAAGTCGCCATTCTCTTCAATCCCAGCTCCGGCAAGGGCCGCGCCGGGCAAAAGCGACGCAGCCTGCAAAAATGCCTCAAGGAGAACGGCGTGGCCTACGACTGGTTCGAATCGCGCCATGAGGACGATTTGCGCGACCTGGTCCGGGCGACCGCGGCCGATTACCAGACGCTGGTCGCCGCCGGCGGCGATACCACCATGCTGATCGTGATCAACGAAATGATGCGCTTGAAAGCCGACAACGCGCTGGGTATGATCGGCCTGGGTTCGTGCAACGACGTGGTCAGGGAATTCGAGATCCATACCCTGAAACGGGCCTGCGCCGCGATCAAAAGGAACCGCTTCCGGCGCATCGACCTGGGCATGGCCCTCGAAAACGAGAAAGTCCTGCGCTATTACCCGGGCCAGGCGTCGATCGGCCTGGCCGTGCTCATCAACCAGTACGTGGAGCGGGTGGTCAGGCACCGCCCGCAGCTGGGGAAATACCAGACCCTGTCCGGCCTGCGCGGCGGCTGGCAGGCCTTGCGCTCGGCCGATCTGCCCATGGAGCTGACCGTGGAGTGTGAAGAGGGCACTTTCCGCGGCGAATTCGTCCTGGCCGTCTTTAACAACATCCGCTACTACGCGGCCGGGAAAATGGCCACACCGCGGGCGCGCACCGATGACGGTCTGCTGGACGCCTTCCTGGTCAAGAATTGTTCCTTCTCGCGCCTGGCCTACATCACCTTCCTGACCCCGTCCGCCGCCTACTCCGAAAAAAAGGAAACCCTGACCATCCAGGCGCCGCGCTTCATTGTCAAGGCGAAAAAGCCTTTTGCCGTACAGATCGACGGCGAGATCCTGACCGCGGCCGCCGCCCCCCGCCAATTCAGGAAGATCGAATTCGCCTCCGCGCCGCGGGCGCTGAAAATCATTTCTTGACTTCCGCGATTGTGTTATAATTTTTTAAGCGAACGGGGGTCACCCATGAAATGCAAGATATTCTCCGGACAGGGCGTTGAACTGGAAAAAAAAATCAACGAGTGGCTGACGCCGAACATGGAACTGCGCCAGATCGGCCAGAGCACGGTTAGCGCCATGGTCAACGACAAGACCGTCCCCTATACCATCATCTCCATTTTTTACCGGGAAAAGGGGATCGTCGAGCAACGCAATCTGGAATAGTTTCCGAGCCTGGATGAAATTGCCGGAGAAGGGAATCGAACCCTTACAAGGAAAATCCTCGTCAGATTTTGAGTCTGATGCGTCTGCCAATTCCGCCACTCCGGCTCATTGATGGGATATTATAAATAGCGGCGCGTTTTTTGTCAACCCGCCGGTCAGCAGCATTTGCAAATCAGTCATAGGCGGGATTATAATCCGCTTTTTAAGGAGGCACGATGAAAAAACCGTTGCTTTTTTGCGCCGCCCTGTTGGCCATGGCCGTTCCAACTCTCGCGCAGCAGAGTCCGGACCAGTTCCTGGGCTTCACGCTCGGCTCCGACCGCAACCTGGCCGGCTACAGCCAGATCCACGAGTATTTCCGGCAGCTCAGCCTGAAATCGCAGCGGATCAAACTCGTCACCCTGGGCAAAACGACCAAGGGCAACGACCTGTTCATGGCCGTCATCTCCGCCGCCCAGAACCTGCAGGATTTGGAAAAATACACCGCCATCACCCGCCAGCTGGCCCAGGCCGAGATCGATGTGCCGACGGCCGAGCAGCTGGCCGCCAGCGGCAAAGCCGTCGTCTTCGTCACCTGCAACATCCATGCCACCGAGATCGCCTCGTCGCAAATGACGATGGAATTGGCTTATCGCCTGGCCACCGGCAACACGGAGGAAATTCTCGCCATATTGGACAACGTCATCCTGGTCCTGTTCCCTTCGGTCAACCCCGACGGGCAGATCATGGAAGTGGAGTGGTACAACAAGACCAAGGGGACGGAATACGAAGGCACCGGTGTTCCCTACCTGTATCACTGGTATGCCGGCCACGATGACAACCGCGACTGGTTCAAAATCAGCCTGAAAGAAACTGAATTGATCGTCAAGGAAATCTATCATAAATGGTTCCCGCAGATCCTTGTCGATGAGCACCAGATGGGCAGCAGCGGCGACCGCTTGTTCGTCCCGCCCTACCAGGACCCGCCCACGCCGGGCATCCATCCCCTGGTCTGGCGCGCCGTCAACCTCATCGGTTCGCGCATCGCCTATGACCTCGAAAAATTGGACTTCAAGGGCGTGGCCTCGCGCGGGTTTTTCACCGGCTGGTGGATCGGCTCGCTCGACGACACGACCTGGTTCCACAATATCCCCGGTATCCTCTTCGAGGGCGCCTCGGTGCGCCTGGCCACGCCGATCTACATCGAACCCGAAGAAGTGGAAAGCGCCGAAAGCTTCAGGAACGAAGAAAGGGTTTTCAGCCCCAATCCCTGGAAGGGGGGATGGTGGCGGTTGGCCGACCTGGTGACTTACGACCTGCAGGCAACCCTGTCGGTGTTGAACACCGCCGTCCGCCAGCGCCAGGAACTGCTCTACAACACCTACCAGATTGCCCGGGAAAATATCGCCCGCGGCAACAGCGAAGCGCCCTACGCCTTCATCGTTCCGCGCCAGCAGCACGATCCGGCGACAGCCGAACGCTTCATCAAGATCCTGCTCAAATCGAATATTCGCGTCTTCCAGCTCACCCACCCGGCGCGCGTCGGCGACACGATGTTCGACAAAAAGTCCTATGTCGTGCCCATGGCCCAGCCGTACCGCGCGTTTGTCAAGAACATATTCGAGAACCAGCATTACCCCGATATCCGCAAGAATCCGAAGGCCGACCCGGAGCCGCCCTACGACATGGCCGCCTGGACCCTGCCCCTGGGCATGGGCGTCAAGACGGTCGCGGTCAATGAACCGCTCAAGGCCCTGCTGGAACCGGTCAGCCCGGAGCAGTTCCAGAAAAACCAATTCCCGGAAGAGCTCGAGGAATACATCATACTCGATTCGCGCTGCAACCATTCCTTCCGGGCCGCGTTCGAACTTCTGGGCAAGGGCAAAACGGTTTATCGCAACCGCGAACATCCGGATTTTTCTCCCGGTTCATTCCTGGTCAGAAAGAGCGAGGCGCTGGAAATATTGAAATCCATCCACAACGAGGCCCCGCTGCAGCTGACTTCCAGAAAAGAGATCCCGCTGCAGCAATTCCGCCGCCTGCGCCCGTTCAAAGCCGGGCTCTATCAAAACTGGGGGCACAACATGAGCGAGGGCTGGCTGCGCTATGTCTTCGATGAATACAAGATACCCTATGAAACGGTTCACCCCCAGGATGTCGCTAAAAAGAATTTTGCGGCTAAATACGACCTGCTGGTCTTTGCCGGCGCCTCGGAAAGCGAGATCGAAAGCGGCAAGCCGCCCAAGAAATTGGAAAAATGGGAAACCCCGGCTCCGCCTGAATTTTCGGGCGGTATCGGAGAAAAAGGGGAAAAACTGCTCAAGGAAATGGTCAAAAGCGGCAAAACCCTGATTTTCATGGACGATTCCTGCAATTACGCCATCAACAAGTTCAAGATGCCGGTGACCAATATCATGGAAGAGAACAGCAAGGTAACGTGCCCGGGCTCCTATCTGCGCGTGGACGTGAAGGAGTCGCCATTGACGGCAGGCATGGAAAAAACAGCCGCTGTTTTTTTCAGGTCCAGCCCGACCTTTGAAACATCGCCGCCCAGATCGGCCAACGAAAACCGCTCTACGCCGCTGGTCTTTCCCGAACGCGACCTGCTCCTGTCGGGTTGGCTGGAGGGCGAAAGCGAGCTGGTGCGCAAATCGCTGCTGGTCGATTTCCGCCAGGACAAGGGGCGGATCATCCTTATCGGCCCCGACCTCATCCACCGCACCCACAGTGAAGGCACTTACAAGATCATGTTCAACGCCCTGCTCGGCGCCGCCGAAGTGCAATAACCGAAAAATGGTCCGCTGCCGGTTCAGCCAGGGAGTTTTTCGCGACGTCCGCGACTGAGCACATCGCGTCTACGGCGATGATGGGTGATCGCCCGCCGGTGGACCTCATCGCGTATGTTTTGGAAAAGGAACTTGGCCGGCGAACCGGGAGCGAGGACCAAGGAAGATCCGTCTTCCATGAAAATCCGCTCTTCGCCCTTGGCCAGGGCCAGCAAATCGCTGCGCAGCCTCAACTTTTCCTTAACCTGGCGGGCCGCGGCCATTTGCGGCCGTCCGCCGTCGATCAGCAATAGGTCCGGTTGCTCCCGCCATGATTTCAATCGCTTCTCCGCTGCGTTGAAATCATCCGGCGGGTCAACCCTGTGGGGCTGATCTGTTTCGCTAGCGAAGCGCCGCGAAAGAACCTCCTTCAAGGCACCGGTATCGCCGCCGCCGGCACCGCGGATGAGGTAACTCCGGTAGGAGCGCTTTTCGGGTCGGCCGTTTTTAAAAACCACCCGGGCGCCGACACGATTCTTTTCACCCAGGTGGGAGATATCGTAACCTTCGATGAAAGCGGGAAAATTCCGCAGGCCCAGTTGCTGCCTGATCTTTTCCGCCAGCAAGCGATAATCGCTTTTCTGAATGAACAGGGCCAGGTTCTGCCAAGCCAGCTCCAGGATCCTTTTCTTGCGGCCCTGGCGGACGGTGCGGATGCGCACCCGGCGGCCGGCCTGGTCGGAGAACAGCTTTTCCAGCGCCTGCGCATGCCCCGGGAGCCTGGCAACGATGATTTCCCCGGGCAGCGGCCGGCGCTGGTAAAAATCGAGCAGGAAGCCCTTCAAAACCTCATCCTCGCCGCTGTCGATGGCCGGCAGGTTGAAATACTCGCTCTTGCGCACCTGGCCGCCCACAACGGCGAAATAGGCGAAAAACGCCTCGTCGCCCAGGCTGCTGGCGACCAGGATATCGCAATCGCCGCGGGCGCGGGTCGAAATGCAGGAGCGGGGCGAAAAACTTTCTATCAGCTCCAGGTCCTGCTTAATTTTCTGCGCATGCTCAAAATCCAGCGCCTCGGCATAGCGGCTCATCCG
Source organism: Candidatus Aminicenantes bacterium (assembly GCA_026393795.1). Taxonomy (NCBI): domain Bacteria; phylum Candidatus Aminicenantota; species Candidatus Aminicenantota bacterium. The sequence goes on from JAPKZL010000313.1 coordinate 10,183, forward strand.
CTGCGCGAGCGCGACCGCGACCTTTCGTTTATGTCCCTTCAAAAAATCGACGGCATCCAGCACCTGCTGGCGGTAATGTCTTGGGTCGATCCTGCCGGCGCAGGGCGCCGAGCAGCGGTCGATATGGAAATACAGGCAGGGAACGCCTTTTTTAAAGGTGGAAGCGGCGCAGGAGCGGAGACGAAAAAGACGGGTGACGGTGTCGATCAGGTCCCTGGCCTTCTGGGAGCTGACCAGCGGGCCCAGTCCGTAGTTACCGGCAGCCACCCGGCGTGAAAAGTAGATCCCGGGAAAATTTTCATTCAGGGTGATCTCGATGAACGGGAAACTCTTGTCGTCCTTGAGCCGGATATTGAACGGGGGCTGATAGCTATGCACCAGGTTCGCTTCCAGCAGCAGGGCGTCGTCCTCGGCGGCGGTGACAACATAATCGATGTCGGCCGCCCGCTGCAGCAGGTTCTGCAAAAGGGGATTGTCCCTCTTTTGGAAATACTGGCCGACCCGTTTTTTCAGGTTGATCGCCTTGCCGATATAGAGGGTCTTTCCGGCCGCGGTCTTAAAAATATAGATCCCCGGTTTTTCGGGGAGGTCCTTTCTATTTTTCAGCACCTTTAGAGCCTTATAGCAAATTCTAACCCGGTAAAAACCGGATAAAAACCTTAGAAAATAAATTTTTTACATAAAAAGTTATGAAAAATTTATTTTAAGGTTTTAAAATTTGTTATCTTTTTAGAATAAATTTTGAATTTGCTATCTAAGGCTCTTATCCCCCCCTTGCGGGGGACTTTGCAGCTCTGCTGGTTTGGGCGGCTCTTTCTTGGCCGCCAGCCGGCGGTTGATCTTGGCGATCAGGCGCTGGGACTTTCTGGCGTACCTGGATTTGGCGTAATTGCCGACCAGGCGCTGGAAAAAAGAAAGCGCCGAATCCAGGTCCTCCATGGCCAGATAGGTTTTGCCGGTATAATAAAAAAGCTTGTCGTTCTTGGCGAAGTCGGGGTATTCGTCCATGACCTGCTTGAAGCGGGCGACGGCGCCGGGAAAAGACTTCATGACATAGTTGTAGTAGCCGATCTGGTAATAATGGCTGGCCAGGTTCTGGCGGCATTCATTTATTTTTTTCTTGGCTTCCTCGGCCTCAGCCGTGCCCGGGTACTGCTGGATGACGATTTCGAACGCCTTGATGGCGGAGAAGGTGCTGCTCTGATCGCGCTCCGGCTTTCTCATTTGCTTGTAGTAGCACATGCCGATCTGGTTCCTGGCGTACACGGCATCGGGAGAATACGGGAAGAGGCTGGCGTACTCCTGGTATTCGGCGGCGGCCATGACCAGCGACGCCGAATCGTTTTCCCTGAAGTAGGAATCGGCGATGCCCAGCTTGCCCTTGTTGGCGTAGGCCGAATCGGGGTACAATTGCATGATCTCCTTGAAAAGCAGGCGCGCTTTCTCGGGGTCCTTGCCGATGTATTTGACGGCATTCTCGTACATCATTTTGTCCGAACCTTTTTCGGATGGATCGACGTTGATGCTTTTCCTGGATCCGCAGCCCGCGGCAACCAGCACCGTCAGCAGCAGGGCCGGGACGAATAATTTTTTCATGTTTGACTCCATTGCAGCCGTTTTAGTAATTGGCCGATTTTTTTTTCTATGTTTTCAGCATGGTACAGATGCGTTCCAACCACGAACAGGTCGGCTCCCGCCTCCTTGAGCCGCGCGATGTTTTCCACGGTGATGCCGCCGTCCACCTGCAGCAGGCAGGGGCTTTGCCGGCGCAGCAGCTCCCGCTTCAGCTGGCGGACCCGCTCCAGGGTGGCGGCGATGAAAGTCTGGCCGCCTTTGCCGGGGAAAACGCTCATCAAGAGAACATAATCGATCGTATGCAAAAAAGGGTGCACCCGCTCCAGGGGAGTGTCGGGATTGAGCACCAAACCGGCCCGGCAACCTCTCTTTTTGATCAACCCGATCAGGCCTTCGCAGTCGGCGTCGGTCTCCAGGTGAAAGGAAAGCCACTCGGCCCCGGCCTCGATGAAACGCGGGACCATCCTGGCCGGATTGCTGACCATCAGGTGGGCATCCAGGCGGAAAGGGAATTTGTCCTTGAGGGCCCGAGCCAGCGTCGGCCCGAAGGAGATGGTGTCGACGAAATGCCCATCCATGATATCCAGGTGGATGAAATCGATGCCTTGGGCGACAAACGCGTTCAACTTGGCGTGCAGATCGAAAAAGTTCGTGGATAAGATGGACGGAAAAACGGGGTTCATTTGCTGACCTGAATGCCGATCAAGTTCTTGGCGCTGATTTCAAAGCCGGGTGATGGGAATTGCTTGAGAATGATCCCCGGCTTCAATCCGAAATAGGTGACTTCCTCGATTTTCGAGATCTTCAAGCCCTGGGTCTCGAAAAAAACGAGCACCCGATCCGCCGGTTTGCCGATCAGGTCGGGCATGATGAACGAAAGGCTCTCGGCGCCCTTGGAGACCAGCACGTCGATGGCGGAACCCTCCGCCATCCGGCTGGACGCCGGCAGCGACTGGCCGATCACGCAGTCCAACGGCACGTCGAAGCTGGAAATATAAGCGGTGTGCCCTTTTTTCAGCTTGCTGTTTTTGAGCAGGGCGTCGCACTCCTTCTGGTTCTTGGCGATCAGGTCGGGAACGACCGTCTGGCCGACCTCGGAAGCGACGAAAATCTTCAGCACCGATTTTTCCTTGACGCCGGAATCGGGTGCCGGGAACTGGTTGACCACGGTGTTGGGCAGGTAGGCCGAGCCGAAATCGCCGACGACCTTCTTGAGGATGATGCCTTTTTTCGCGGCGATGGTGTAGGCCTCGGCCAGCGTTTTGCCGATCAGGTCGGGAGCGTTGATTTCATCGCCCTTGACCAGCAGGCTGACGGTGAAATACACCGAGAGGGAAAAAACCGCGAAATATGAGCAGACGATCCCCGCGATTTTCCCGATCAGCACCACTTTCTTGTTCATCAGGCACTAAATTTAGCATATCGAGGCCCGAATTGCAATCCGGGCTGCAGGACCGTAGTCAGCGCGGGCGTTGGCGCAGCAGCCTTTCCACTTTGGAATAGACACAGCCGCAGTAATCCTGGTGCTTGACCCCGAGTTCCTTCCCCTGCCGGCGGCTGATGAGAAAGCCATTCTTCTTTTTGAAGTCTTCGCCGATAAAGGCGACGCCGGTCGCTTCGGCCAGGACATATCCCTGCTCGTTGATCTGCGCCGTCCGCTTGGAAGGACTGATCGACAGCGTCGAGGCCACGGCGTCAAAACCGTGCTCGCGGGCATGTTGAAAAGCCTTTTCCAGCCGGAAGCGGAAACACAGCGGACAGCGCGCCCCGCGCTCGGCTTCCCGTTCCAAGCCGCGGATGGCGGCAAACCAGCCGCGCGGCTCATAGGGAAAGTAGGTCACCGCCCAGGCGAACCGCTCGGCAAGCTTGACCAGTTCCAGGCGGCGGAACTCGAATTCCCCGAACGGCTGGATATTGGGATTGTAAAAAAAACCGCTGACCTCGAATTCCATCTGCAGCTTCTGCCAGACATAGATGGCGCAGGGGCCGCAGCAAATGTGCAGCAGGAGTTTCTTTTTCACCAGCCGTGTACCCTCTTCACTTCGTGCATCAGGATGCAGGCGCTGACGGCGACATTGAGCGAATCGATACGCGCCGCCTGCTCCAGGCGGATGAGCGGAAAGCGCGCCAGCAAGCTCCGCGCCAGCCCCTGTCCCTCGTTGCCGAAGAGCACCAGGCAGGGAAACTCCATGTTGGCGACGGCGAGCGGCCTGCCGCTGGCGTGCGATCCGGTCAGATAGATATGAACCTTCCGGGCCTGGGCCTCGGCCAGCAGTTCCTCGAGGCTGGGAAAAACCTGGAAGGGAACGTCGAGCAGAGCCGTTTGGGCGGCACGGACCACCTTGGGGTGGTTGGCGCGCACGCAGGCCCCGGCCATAACCAGGGCGGAGACGTTGAAAGCGGCCGCGCAGCGGAACACCGCGCCCAGGTTGGCCGGATCCTGGAGCGAATCGAAAGCAAAGACGATTTTCTGCTTTTGGAGATTGATCTCCCAGGCTGGCATCGCCAACACGGCGATGATCTCCGGTGGGGTTTTCAGTTCCGAGATTTTTTCCAGCACCGGGCGGCTGACCCGCCATTGCTCAACCACCGTTGCCGAAATTTCCGGCAGCCGTTTTTCCATCTCGGAGCTGTACACGAGCGTGCTCACGGTAAGCGGGCGCGCCAGGATGTCCCCGACCAGTTTTTCACCCTCGAAAAAAACAAGCTTTTCCCTGTTCTTCAGCAGCGCCTGCAGGCGCGGGTTGCTGCGCGAGGTTATTTCAATTTTCATTTTTGAAGCGGACGGCGGTCCGGCTCAAATTGGCCGTCCATTTCCGCTCGGGATCCAAGAGCTTGTATATCCGCGCGAAGCGCTCCTGCCCCTGGCGCGAGTAATCGATGGCCAATTCCAGGCTGTTTCCCGCGTCGGTCAGCCGCTCGCCGGCAAGCAGGTAGTCGCCCAGGTCCCCGCGGTGTTCGGCGGCCTCTGGCCAAAGGAAGCGCCATTCGATGAATTGCAGGTCCCGGTACAGCGACTTGTCGTCCAATACAAACCGGGCTTTGTCGAAGCACAGGTCCGTTTGCCCGTTGTTCAAGCAGGCCGCGATCTCCGCTTCGCCCATTTCACCGGCCACGAAAACCTCGACCAGCTCGGCAAAACCCTGGGCCCCGACCGGAAGCGGCGGCAGGGACGCCATCTTGATGCGCGGATGAAAACCTTCGCTGTACTTGAATAAAAGCCCGGACTTGCGCAGTAGCCTTTCGATGTATTGCATCAGGGCCAAGTGCGACAGGTAGCGCAGGTCGCCGGTCTTCTGATACTGGATGCGCAAGCGGCGGTAGCGGGCCGGGGTCGGAGGCGGGGGCGAAACCGGGACCAGCGGAGCCGGCGCCACTGCCGGGAATGTTTTTTTGGCGAATGAGCATCCGGCGCAGGCAGCGCAATCTTGCTGCGAGCATTCCGCCGTTTCCTGGGCCGACAGGGCGCGGCCGTACTCCGCGGCCAGGTAATCGCGGCTGAAATTCAACTGGATAAAATCCCAGGGAAGAACCGTCGTCGGCGTCAAGGCGGCAAGGAAATCGGTTCCCGCTTCGCCGCGGATCCATTTTTCCCAGACCGGAAAATGGAAATGGGCATCCCAAGCGGTGAAGGCTTCCCCTGCCCGGAAGACTTCCAGCAAAAGCTCGCCCACCCGGGCGTCGCCGCGTGCCAGGATGGTCTCGACGATGCCGAGCTGGGGAGAATGGAAATCAAGGTTCAGGTTTTTGTAGCGTTTCAGGCGGTTTTTCAGGTAGGCCACTTTTTCTTCCAATGTGCCGACATCCTCGCGGCCGGCCCATTGCAGCGGCGTATGCGGCTTGGGCACGAAGGAGGAGAAAGAGACGTGGATGGTGACCGTGGCCCGGCGCGAGCGGGCCTGAGCCAGGATTTTCTCGAGCAGCGCCGCGATGGCCTCGATGTCGTCCATGCCTTCGCCCGGCAAGCCGAGCATGAAATACATCTTCACTTTCTGCCAGCGGTGTTGCCAGGCGAAATCGAGGGCCTGGAAGATCTCCCCGTCGGTGACATGCTTGTTGAGCACGCGGCGCAGACGCTCGCTGCCCGCTTCCGGGACGATCGTCAGTCCGGTCTTGCGGAACCTGGCCAGCGTGGCCAGCAGCTCCTCGGTCAGGGTCGATGGCCGCAGCGAAGGAATGGAAAAGGATATGTCGGGCCGGATGAGGGCAGGGATCCGTCCCAGCAATTCCCGCAGATAGGGATAATCGCCCGAACTGAGCGATGAGAGCGAAAAAGATTCAAAACCGGTTTGGGACAGGGCCTTGCCGATGAAATCGACGGTCGGCTCGAGGTTTCGAGCCCGGAATGGGGCATAATAAGACTTGGCCTGGCAGAAACGGCAGTTCTGCGGGCAGCCGCGGGCGATCTCGACGTTCAGCCGGTTGAACACCACCTCGCAGATGGGGACGATCTCATGGGTCTCCGCCGGCAGGCGGTTCAAATCCGGGCAGATCCGTTTCACGATTTTTCGGCCACCGAGGTCGGGAACGAGAAAACAGCCGACTTGTTTCAATGGCACCAAGCTGGGCACATAGATCCCTTGCAGCGCGGCCAGGGACTGCAGCACCTGCTGACGCCGCAGCTTGTTTTCCCTGGCTTTTTTCAGCACGGCGATCAAATCCGGGAAAAGGGCTTCGCCGTCCCCGAAAGCGAAAAGATCAATGATCGCGCGCAATGGCTCCGGATTGGCCACCGCGATCCCGCCCGCCGCCACCAACGGCGCCCCCTCCTGCCGCTGCGCCGCGAGCAGGGGCAAACCGCTCAGGGCGAGCACGTGCAGCACATTGGTGAAATTGAGTTCGCTGGCCAGCGAAAAGCCGATCAGGTCGAAATCCTTGAGCGCGATCCTGTTTTCCAGCGAAAACAGCGAAACACCGCTCTCTTTGAAAACGGCCAGATTTTCCGGCTCGGGCAGAAAGGCCCTCTCGGCGTGAACGCCGTCCATGTTGTTGAGCAGATGGTACAGGATCTTCAGGCCCGAATGGCTCATGCCGATGGCATAGGTATCGGGGAAAACCAGGCAGATATTTATGTTGCTCCTGGCGAAGCCATCGCGGCAGGAATTGATTTCCCGCCCGATATAGGCCTGCGGGTTCTGAAGATGGGCAAGCAGCTCCTGGGCGTTCATGTCAGATAATTGTTTATTTTGATGCGGAAAATGATCGCTTCGCCGAGGTAAAAAGAAAGCAATGACGAACCGCCGTACGAGACAAAGGGCAGAGAGATCCCCAGGACCGGGAACAGGCCAATGGCCATGGCCACGTTGATCAGGAACTGAAAAAGGATCAAGCCGTTGAAGAGATATATGAAATAGAATTCCTCATCGCTTTGAAAATTAAACCTGAATTGCCGGTAAAAAACGAGGAAGAAAATGAAAAGCAGGACGGCGATGCTGATGAACCCCAGTTCCTCGCCAATGACCGAGATGATGAAATCGGTATGGCGGGCCGGCAAAAACTGATACTGGGATTGCGATCCCTTCAAGTAGCCCTTCCCGCTCAAGCCGCCCGAACCGATGGCGATCTTGGACTGGATGATCTGATAGCCGATGGACGTCTTGTACTTCGATGGATTCAAGAAAGAGACGATGCGGTTGCGCTGGTAGTTCTTCAGCACGGAATTCCAACCGACCGCCCCGCACAGCAAAGCCAGGATGAGCGACGTGATCAAGATCATCGGCCTGATTTTCTTCAGCAGGATGGTGATCGGGATCAAGGAACAGAGGATGAAGGAAACGCCCAGGTCGGGTTGCAACACGATCAGAAAAACCGGACCGGCCACGAGCAGGATCAGCAGGATGAACGTCTTCCAGTTGATATCCTGAAAGCGGACCAGGGTTTTGGCCAGGAAAAGAGCCAGGGGAATCTTGACGAACTCCGAAAACTGCATGCCGACCACGCCCAAGCGGAACCAGCTTTTTGTCCCGGCCGATATGCGGCCGGCAACGATCTGCAGGGCCAGGATGGCCAGAAGCCCGAGGTAGGCGGTGAGGGCATGGCGGAAGACGAAATCGATCTTCAGCGCAAAGACGACAAAAAAACCGGCCAGGGAAACGAACAGCCAGACGATCTGCTTGAGATAGTTGCTTTCCTTCAGGGGAAAGCCGGCGCTGAAAATCAGCACGATCCCGATCAGCGAGAGCAGCAGCAGCAGGACAAAAGTCCCCTTGTCGAAATATTTAAAGTAGTCCTTCATCGGCAAAATATTTTTGGTAAATCCGCGCCGCCAGCGGGGCGGCGATCGCGCCGGCATCGCCACCGTTCTCGATCAATACCACCATGGCCAGGCGGGGATTGTCCTTGGGCGCGAACGAGACGAACCAGGAATTGGGCATGAATCTTTTTTCCTTGGTCAGCATGTCGTAGTTCGGGTTCTCCTTGGCGATGATCTGCGAGGTGCCGGTCTTGCCGCAAATATCCAGGCCGGCGATCGCCGCCGCGCGGGCCGTCCCGCCCTCGTTGACCACGCGGAACAACCCCTCGACGACCAGTTGAAAATTTTCAGCGGCGATGGGCACCTGGGTGAATTCGGGCTTGAACTCGACGATCGTCTTCCCTTCCTTTTCGATCCTCTGCAGCAAGTGCAGGCGGGGTATCCGGCCGCGCAGGGCCACGGTGGCGATCATCTTGAGCAGTTGCACCGGAGTCACGTTCAGGCTGCCATGGCCGATGGCCACCGAAATCGTCTCGCCGGGAAACCAGCGCTGCTTCATGGTCTGCATTTTCCAGGCGCTGTCGGGCACCAGCCCCGTGTTCTCGCTGGGCATGTCGATGCCGCTCCGCTCCCCCAGCCCCATCATCCGCGCGTAACGGGCGATCGTGTCAATATCCAGGCGCTTGCCCAGATTGTAGAAAAAAATGTTGCAGGAGTTCTGCAGGGCGGAAACGATGTTCATGGTGCCGTGCCCGTACAGGTTCCAGCAATGGAATTCACGGCCGTAGAAATCCTGGCTGCCGGAACAATGCACCACCGTGGTTGGGCTGACGATCTTCTCCTGCAGCCCGGTCAGCGCCATGATGATCTTGAACACCGACCCCGGCGAATAGATCCCCTGCAAAAACTTGTTCTGCAAAGGCTTCTGCGGATCGTTGCTCAAGGCCAGCCATTGCTCCAAGGCCATTTCCTGCGAAAAAATTTCGGGGTTGAAGTCGGGCTTGCTGACCATGGCCAGGATGCCCCCATTGCGCAGGTCCACGACCCCGACGGCCCCGCTGGTATCGACGAACAACCCTTCGATGAACTTCTGCAAGTCGAGGTCCAGGGTCAACACCACGGTGGCCCCGATCACCGGTTTGATCTCGGACTCGACTTTTTGAATTTTTTCCAGGTTGTCCTTGATGACGATCTGGTTACCCTTCGTCCCCCTTAAAAACGGCTCGTACTGCTTCTCGATGCCGCTGCGGCCGACGAAGTCGCCCAGGGCATACTCCTTGCCCTCCTTGACGCCCAGTTCCGCTTCGGTTATCTCGGAGATGTAGCCCAGCACGTTCGCCGCGCAATTTTCGAACGGGTAGGTTCGCGTGGGTTCGACCCCGATCACGAATTCGGGGAATTCCTCCTGCCGGCTTTCGATGAAAATCACGGTGCCCCGGGGCAGGTTGGTTTTGATGGGGATGCGGTAGAATTGGGGGTATTTCTTGTATTTGGCGATGGTGGCGCGGATGACGATGGGATTTTTGCCGGAAAAAAAAGTGGCCAGGCGCAGGGTCTTTTCCATGTCGGTCACGTTCTCACGGACCAGATAGAGGGTGAAATTGATCTTGTTTTCAGACAACGCCACCCGCCGATGGTCCACGATCAGCCCGCGCGGAGCCGGGAGATCGATCGAGCGGGTGATGTTTTTTATGGCCAGGCGGCGGTAGTATTCATTGTTGACGATTTGAATGTTCCAGAAAGCGGCGATAATTCCCAGGAAAACAACGATCAAAAAAACGGCCGAGACCAAGCCCGACTTCTTGATGGTGGCGGGGGACAGCTTCCTTTTGCTAGGATACATCAAGGAGCGACTTGACTTTTTTAAGTCCCAGGATGACCGTGCCGATGAAGGCGGTGGCCAACGGCTGATAGATCAACAAGCTGGTTGTGGTCGTGTACTTGAAAATGAGGGCATAAAAAACATAGGCCACCACGTTCGACAGAAACAGGGAAAGCAAAATAAGCAGGAAAACAAATATGTTCTTTTTCAAATCCAGAAAGCGGGCGATCGTGTTCAGCAAATAAGCGGCCAGAGTGCGGGAAAATGAAAAAACCCCCATGATGCCGCCGGAAAGATAATCGGAGCACAAGCCGATCAACGAAGCGCTGATCACGCTTTTCATGAACCCCGATTTGGTGGCGATGTAAAAGACAACCAGATAGAGCAGATCGACATTGAGCCGCAATGACCGATAATATTTGGCGATGACCACTTGGCCGACCAGCATCAGCACAAAAAACGCGTAGCGAAAACGGTTATTCATGGGCCAACACAACCAGCTTCTTCAGCGGCTTATCGACAAAATACGGCCGGACCACGATCTTCTGAGCCAGGTAGTCCGACTCAATCTGGGTCACCTTCCCGAGCGGCAGGTAATTGGGATAAATCAGATCGGTGCCGGAGGTGACCACCTGGGCACCCAGCCGCACGGGTTTGCCGGCCAGCAAATAGTGAAAGCGGCAGTCCGGGCCATCGCTGCCCTTGATCAGACCTTCCAGCATATTGTCCTCGATGTAGGCACCGGCTCCGCCGATGGAACTGGTAATCAGGCGTACCGCGGCCGAGAACGCCGTGAGCGGCTCGACGATCTTGCCGACCAATTCGGCATCGCCGTTCAACACCACGTCGTTTTCGGCAAGGCCGGCGTGCAAGCCTTTGTCGATCATGAGCGAGCTGTAGGGGAAATTGACGTCGACCGCGATCACGGTGGCGGTGATAAAATGAGCGAATTTCCCCTGCAGCCCCTTGGGCAGGTTCAGCTCGCGGATCTGTTTTTTCAAAGCGTAGTTTTCGATTTTCAAATCGATCTGCTGCTTTTTCAGGAGCTGGTATTTCTTGTAAGCGTTTCGCAAAAACAGATAGCGGTACAACTCGGAGGAGACGAAATCGGACGACTTCTGGATCGTAAGCTGCAACGGTGTGATCATGTTGGCGATGATGGTTTGCAGCAGCGAATGTTTGTTTTTCAGGACGATCTGCGAAGAAATCAGGATCAGATTGACAAACAGGATGATGACCAGAACCAGCGATTTTTTTTCGGCGCTGAGTTCGTTTCTGTCCGGATTATAGGGCATTGCCGATTTTTTCCAGCAGCGGCAAATTCTCCAGAACTTTGCCGGCCCCCAGGACCACGGACGAGAGCGGGTCATCGGCAATAAAAATCGGCAGCAGCGTCTCCTCCCGGAACCGTTTGTCGAGGTTCTTGAGCAAGGCTCCGCCGCCGCAGAGAACGATGCCGCGATCGACGATATCGGCCGAAAGTTCGGGCGGGGTCCGTTCCAGGGTGTTCTTGACGACTTCAATCAGCGCCTGCACCACCCCTTCCAGGGCTTCACGGACCTCGCTGTCATTGATGCTCAGGGTTTTGGGAATGCCCTGCGCCAGATCCCGGCCCTTGATTTCCATTTCCAGGGGTTCATCCAGCGGGTAGGCCGAGCCGATCTTGATCTTGATCTGTTCGGCGGTCCGTTCGCCGATCAGCATGTTGTATTTCTTCTTGATGTACTGGATGATCGCTTCGTCCATTTCATTGCTGGCGATGCGGATCGACTTGGCGACGACGATGCCGGAAAGGGAAATGACGGCGACGTCGGTGGTGCCGCCGCCGATGTCGACGACCATGTTGCCGCCGGGCTCGGTGATGGGCAGGTCGGCGCCGATGGCGGCGGCCATGGCCTGTTCGATCAAAAAAACCTCGTTGGCCCGGGCGCGCAGGGCGGCGTCGCGCACCGCCCGCCGTTCCACCTGGGTGATTTCCGACGGGATGCCGATGACGATGCGCGGCTTCAGGAACTGGTTGCCGGTCCGCGTCCGCTTGATGAAATACTGCAGCATCTTCTCGGTGGTGTCGAAATCGGCGATCACGCCGTCTTTCATGGGCCGGATGATATGCATGTTGGCCGGGGTCTTTCCCAGCATCTCCTTGGCCTCGGCGCCGACGGCCATGATTTTCCCGGTCTTGTCGTCGATCATCACCATCGACGGTTCGCGCAAGACGATGCCTTTGCCTTTGATATAGACCAGGGTGTTGGCCGTGCCCAGGTCGATGGCCAGGTCAGCGGAGAAATAGTTGTACAGCTTGGTGAATATCCCCATGCTCATGCTCCTTGATTCATTCTGGTCAGCTTCCTCTTTATTCCTCGAAGATGGTCACTTGCTTTTTAAAAACCGTTTCCAGGCCTGAAGGCGCGACCGCCCTGAACACGATCCCCTTGACGCCGATGCTCTTGTAGGAGATGGTGTGAATGAATCTGCCGTCGCTGTCCAGCTTGATCGGGACGCCTTCGATCGACAGCTGGGCGTTGGCATCGGTGCTGCCCTTGATCAGCACCATGTTGCCGCTGACCGAGAGCGAGCTCACCTCGAGTTTGGGCGGCTGCGCCGTCATGCCTTTTTTCAGCATGGAACTGCTGATCCTGATAAGGCCCATCCGCGCCGGCACCGATTCGATGCTCCTTGCCTCGTCAAAAGCGGCCACCTCCCAATACAGTTCGTCATAGTCGATGTACGGCAAGATGTCCAACAGGATGGAATTGCCGGCGACCACCTTGCTGGCCAGGACACTGTCGCGCAATGGAGAGGGGTAGAGCTTCAGCAGGTAATTGCCGGCGCCGCGGACATTTTTCCATTTGAACTGGATGACGGTATCGTTGATGTTGGCCAGCGCAATCGCTTCATTCTCGGGCGAGATGGAGGACGGCGGCGGAAAGAGAGCCACCGGAGAGAAGCGGATCCCGCCCATAATCTTGAGATACTGCAGCTCCTGCAGATGGAAGGGCCTGCCGTTGTAATCCAGATCGACCTGGCCGGAATAATTCCAGATTTCCAGCACCCGCTCGTTCAGCCGTATCCGCCCCGCGGCCGAGAGCCGGAAAACATTGCCCGCCTTGAGAAGGGCAATCTCGATGTTCGGCCGGCCGAATTTTCTGCTCCAGCAGAATTCGCCGTTTTCCAGGATCAATTCACGGGTCTGGGGGGAATAGCGGATCCCGCCCCGGGGCAGGACCGAGAAGAGCACTCCCTCGAAAAAAAATTCCCAGGCCGTCTGGTCGTCGGAACGGAGACGGGTTTCGCCGGCGAAAGCCGAAGCCTTGATGTCCGCCAGCTGGGTTTCATCATTGTTTAAAAACAGGTTGCCTTTTTCCGAAATCGCGGTGATTTGGAAACCCACGGATGCGGGGGCATCATTCTCAGCTGGATGGCCGGGTGAAAAATCGGGATGATACAGCCAGAAAAACGCCATGATGGCGATTAAAAGGGAACAGGCCAGAAATATCACCCGGAGTCTTTTCATTGTACTATGGTAACAAAATCGGTTTCAAATATCAATTGGCGGCCGGCTTTTTTCTCAAGCGCGCTCACTTGCCGATGGTGCTGAAAAACTCGATTTTTTTCAGAAACTTGATGATCAGCACGGCGATTACGAAAAGCGAAAAAAACAAGACCCGGTATTCCCTGTTTTTCATGTAAAAGGCGATGTTGAAATTGGATTTGTGCACTTTCTTTATTTTTGGAAAAAAAAGATTGGCCTGCTTGGCCCAGTCTTCGTATTGCCGGCCGAAGCGCTTGCGCATGCGCTTTCTTTCGATGGCGATGAGAAAGGTAAAAAAAGCGAAATAGTAGACGATAAAAATCAGATAGTCGATCGGCCGGTTGCAGGCCACGGCGATGCCGGAACCCAGGATCAGGCTGCCGAAATAGAGGGGATTGCGGGTCAGCGAATAGGGGCCTTCGGTGGCCAATTCCTTGTCTTTGTTGATGTGCCCCGATGACCAGGCGCGAAAAAACATCCCCATCATCATCAGCAGGAATCCGCCGAAAATCGACCTGGCACTGGGAATGGCCAGCAACAACATGGCCACTAGGCACAAAAAGCCGATGAAGGAACGGTATTTAATCAGTTTTTCGGTCAGTTGACTCATCCATTTCCTTTGCTGCGGCAACGATGTCAGCGATCACAATGTTCTTCAGACAAGTCATTGTATCACATTTCCGCCGGTAACAAAAACCGCACTCCTGTTCCTTGAAAATCGCCCGGCTGCGGGTGAGCAGCGGGCCGTTGCGCTGCGGCGAACTCGGCCCGAATATTCCGACCGCGGGGGTTCGGGTTATGTCGGCCACGTGCAAGGCCAGCGTATCACCGGAAATGACCAGCCGCGCCCGGCTGATGAAACAGATCAGATCGCTGAAATTCATAAAAAATGCCAGGGCGATCCCGCTCTGCCTGGCCAAACTCGCGGCCAGCTCCTTTTCCTTTTCATCGCCCCAGAGCAATACCAGCCGGCGGCCCGGCTTCAATCCATCGATGATCTCCAGCCATTGCGCCGCCGAAAGGACCTTGGTCGGCCAGCCGCCGCCGACATTGAGGACCAGGTAGTTCTGCGCCGGCCAATCGAGTTCCGAAATAAATTGCTGCAGCCGCGGCGAAGGCGACAGCTCTTTCAAGGGGTAGGCCACGGCCGTTTCCTGGATGCCCAGCCTGGACAGCAGGTGGATGTTTTTAAAAATAACGTGCCGTTCCTCTGGGAAAAGGGCGGCGCGACTCGTATAAAAAAGCGCGGCCAGGGGTTCGCGGGTGTTCCCGGAGCAGAATCCCAGGCGCTTGCCGCCCAGCAAAAAGGCAAGCAGCGCCGACTTGATCAACCCTTGAAAATCGATCACCAGATCAAAGCGCCGGCGCCGGCGGCGGAGGAAACCGGCCAGGAATGAGATCTTGGCCAGTAGCCCATGCCGCGACTTGAAATTGAAAACCGCGATCTCATCGATGCCGAAAAAATTTTCCAGGAGGGCGGCGCCGGGAGCCTCGGCAATCCAAGTTATCTTGGCTTCCGGGAAATGCCGCCGCAACAGCTGGAAAGCCGGGATGGTATGAACGATGTCCCCCAACGAAGACATGCGGATGATGGCGATGCTTTTTAATTTAGCCGTGGATTTCCTTGATTTTTTTTATGAGCAGCGACGTCGAGCGGACTTTCTCGCCGCCGACGATGGCCATGGCGCCGCCGTAACTGCGGACGATCTCCCTTTCGGGAATCGTCTCCAGCGAGTAATCGGATCCCTTGCAGTGAAAATCAGGGGTAAGGGCCAGCAGGACGCGGTCGACCCTGTTCTCGTCAAAGAGGGTCACGTAATCCACGCAGGCCAGCGCGGAAATGATCAGCACCCTTCCCTGCTCGTCGATCAGGGCGCGTGCTTCGCCCTTCAGGTCCTTGAGCGAGCGGTCGGAATTCAAGGCCACCACCAGGATATCGCCCATGGCCTTGGCCTGCTGGAGATAGCGGATGTGGCCGACGTGGATCAAGTCGAAGCCGCCGTTGGCCAGAACGACGGTTTTGGCGAGTTTTTTTTCAGCGGCGATATTTGTCGCCAGTTCCGCCAGCGGATAATACTTACGCCAGGGCATCCAGCAGTTCCTGAAGCCCGACTGGATACGCTCCTTCATGCATGACCACGATGCCGCCGGCGATATTGGCCAGTCGCGCGGCATCCAGCAGGGAGGCACCCGCGGCCAGGCTCAGCCCCAAGACCGCCAGCACGGTGTCGCCGGCGCCGGTGACGTCGACAATTTGCGCCGTCCCGTGGATGCCCAGGACATTCGTCTTTTGCCCGCGGGAAAAAATCTGCATCCCCTTCTGTCCCCTTTTCAGCACGATGCCGTCGGCGGCCAGCCTGTCCAGCAGTTCGCAACCGGCCCGGATGAAATCGTCGTCGGCCAGGAATCGCCGCTGCGGGAAGATGTTTTTGATCTCCGGCTCATTGGGCGTGGCCAGGTTCACCCCGGGAAAATCGAGCAGATTGTTGCGCGAATCGACGGCGCTGATCGTATGCGGAAAATCCTTTTTGAGCTTTTTAAAAATCGCCGGTACCACCGTCTTGGCCAGGTAGTCGGAAAGGATCAGCAGGTCGCATTCGCGCACGACGGCCCAGAGCGCTCGGGCCAGCTCGCGGTACGATTCGTCGCCGATGGTGTCGGGGGGCAGGGTGTCGATTCGCAAAATCTGCTGTTTCTTGGTGTTGTCACCGCCGGCCAGGATGCGGCTTTTCAGCGGCGTGCGGAAAAGGTCGACCGCCACCAAATGATCGGTGCTGATCCCGTTCTTGACCAGCAGCCCGCGCAGCCGGTCGCCGGCGGCGTCGCTGCCGATGAAGCCCACCGGCAAAGGCTGGGCGCCGAGGGTCAGCAGGTTCATCACCACGTTGCCGGCCCCGCCCAGGCGATAGTCGTTGGCCTCGAATTCGGTCACCAGCACCGGGGCTTCGCGCGAGACCCTTCCGGCCGACGTCAAGACGTACTCGTCCAGGATCAGGTCGCCCCAGACTGCGATTTTTTTGTTTTTGAAGCGGGCAACAATGGAACGGAGCATGGGCTGCATTTGAAAATATTAGCAAATCGGGTCGCTGGAGTCAAGTGAAATGCCGGGACTCGGAATCGAACCAAGGACACGCGGATTTTCAGTCCACTGCTCTACCAACTGAGCTATCCCGGCATTGAAAAAATCATACCGCAAAAAGAAAAAATAGTCAAGACCCGAATGGAAGCGCCCGACCGGTCGTTCATTTGACTTTGGCGATTTTGTATGTTAAAAAAAATGAGATGGGTAAAATATTAGGCATTGATCTGGGCACGACGAAATCCGCCATCGCCTACCTGGAGGGCAATATCCCGGAGATCATCCTGACCCTGGAAGGGCACCGCCTGCTGCCCTCGATCGTGGCCTTCACCGCCACCGGCGAACGGCTGGTCGGCCAGCCCGCCAAAAGCCAGATGATCACCAATCCGCTGAACACGATCTCATCGGTCAAGACCCTGATGGGGAAAAAATACTCCGAGGTCGAACCGTACTTGAAGGAGTTCCCCTTCCACATTATCACGTACGGCGACGACCTGCTGCGCATCGAAGTCAACAACCAGATATTTTCCCCGGAAGAGATTTCGGCCATGATCCTGCTGAAACTCAAGGAGGCGGCCGACCGGCACCTGAGCGATCCCATCGACGGCGTGATCATCACCGTGCCCGCCTATTTCAACGACTCGCAGCGCCAGGCCACCAAGGACGCCGGGACGATCGCCGGGCTCAACGTCAAGCGCATCATCAACGAACCCACCGCGGCCTCGCTGGCCTATTCGGTGGACCTGAAGAAGAAGGCCAAGATCATCGTCTACGATTTCGGCGGCGGCACCATCGACATCTCGGTCCTGGAGGTGCAGAACGGCATCATCAAGGTGCTGGCCACGGCCGGCAACACCCACCTCGGGGGCAACAACTTCGACATCGCGCTGACCCAGAAGCTGGTCAAGGAGTTCGCCAACGAGAACCATATCAACCTGGCCAACGACAAGGCGGCCATGCAGCGCATCCGCGAGGCCGCCGAAAACGCCAAGATCGAGTTGTCGGCCATCGACGAATGCGAGATCAATCTGCCTTTCATCACCGAGTCGGAAGACGGCCCGCTGCACCTGATCAAATACCTGCGCAAGAGCGAATTCGAAAACCTGATCAAGAATGAGATCGAGCAGACCGTGGAGATCTGCGCACGCGCCCTGCACAATGCCAACCTACGCGTCAGCGACATCGACGAATTCCTGCTGGTCGGCGGCTGCACCCGCATCCCTTTCGTCCAGCAGAAGGTCAAGGAGTTTTTCAAAAAGGAACCCAACCGCAAGGTCAACCCGGATGAAATCGTCGCCATGGGGGCCGCCACCCAGGGGTCGATCATCAAGGGCGAAAGCAAGGACATCCTGCTCCTCGACATCACGCCGCTGGCCCTGGGAGTCAAGACCTATGGCGGAGCCTTCACCCGGATCATCAATGCCAACACCACCCTCCCGGTCAGCCGCAGCCTGATCTTTTCGACCGTGGAAGACAATCAGACCGAAGTGGACATCCAGATCTATCAGGGCGAAAGAGAGGTCGCCGAGGAGAACAAGTCGCTGGGGAAATTCACTCTGCTGGCCATCAAGCCGGCGCCGCGCGGCGTTCCGCGCATCGAGGTGACCTTCAACATCAATGTCAACGGCATGCTCAAGGTCGGGGCCATGGACCTTTCCAGCAAAAACAAGAAAGAGATACTGATCACCCAGTCGGGCCTTCTCAGCAAGGATGACGTGGAAAAATTCCGCGCCGAAGCCAAAAAATCATCCGCCCTCGATTCCAAGAAAAAGGAAATGATCATCAAGAAGAACAAGGTCATCAACCATATCTACTCGCTCAACCAGATCTGCAAAAGCAGCAAGCTTCCAGACGAACTCAGAAACCAGTGCGAGGAGATGATCCGGGAAGCCAAAAAAGAGATCGACCGGGAAAACATCGGCGCCATGGATCAGCTGGAAAAGCAGTTGCTGGAGCTCTGGAAAAAAGTCACCATCCTCCGCGGGGAACCCGAAG
>JAPKZL010000314.1 GCA_026393795.1 Candidatus Aminicenantes bacterium
CTGGGAAGGATCAATTTGGCGTTTTCCAGGCCGACCAGGGTGATCAGCAGTCCGATGCCCACGCCGATGCCGCGCTTGAGGTCCAGCGGGATGGCGTTCATCACCTGTTTGCGGACATTGGTCAAAACCAGCAGGGTGATGATCGCCCCTTCAATGAAGACGATGCCCATGGCCGTCGGCCACGGAACTTTCATGCCCAGGATCACCCCGTAGGCCAAAAACGCATTCAATCCCATGCCCGAAGCCAGGGCCAGGGGATAGTTGCTGATCAGCCCCATGAGGATGCTAAAGATTCCGGCCCCGAGGCATGTGGCCAGCACCAGCGCCGGGAACAGATCGTTGCCCATGGCCGCGGCCAATATTTTCGGATTGACGAATATGATGTAAGCCATGGCCATGAAGGTGACCATGCCGGCAACGATTTCGCGGCCGGCCGTTGTCTGGTTTTCCTTTAAATTAAAAACAGCCATTTTTTCTGCGCTCCCTGATGAAATGAAAACAGCAGATGAACATGGTGGGTGTTCCTCCTAAAAATGGTAGGTGGCCGCGGCCACGGTGACACCGGAACCGAAAGCCAGTAAAAGCGCCTTTTGACCGGGAAGGGGTTGGCGGGCGGTCAGGACCGTATTCAAGGCCAGGAATAAAGAAGTGGAAAGCGTATCGGGCAGCCAGCCGGAAAGGTTGACCACCTTGTTTGCGGGAAAGCCGATGGCCGCCGGCAGCCGGGACAGCAGCGCGGCTGATATTTGCGCGGGAACCACAAAATCGATTTCGTCCCGGCGCAAACGATCCTGGGCCAGCACATCCTCGACCACCGCCCCGGCCATGGCGATGTAAATATCCTCCAGATCGCTCCGCCGCCTGCAGATGATCCGGCCCCTCTTTTCCGCCAGGCTGACGTGCGATGTATAGGCATCGGCATGCTCATCCCGGGTATGAAAGGCGAAACGGCCGAACCCCTGCCCCGGCCAGGGCGAAAGGTCCAGCAGCACGGCGACACCGCTGCCGGGGTAGGCAAAACCCGGATCGGGACGACGGTCGGGATTGGTCTCGCTGGCCACCACCAGCCCGGCTTCGGCCTCTCCGTTCTGCAACAGCGCCGTGACCGCCTGGACGGCATCGAGCATGCCGCAGCCTCCGTTCTGCAAATCAAAAGCCAGCGTGCAGCGCTTCTGGAATTCAATGTTGATGCCGAGCCGATGCTGAATGAAGACGGCCATGGCCGGTTCGCAGATATGGTGGTCGCGATGGATGCCGGCGTTAATCAGCAGGCCGATGTCGGCCGGGCGGTGACGCGATGCCTTCAGGCACTGTCGCCCCGCTTTGACCGCATGACGGATCGAGCCCCAGCGGGAAAAATACCGGCGCGGCAGGCTGACGCCCAGGCTTTCAATGCGGCAAGAACGCATGTCAGCTCTCCCCGGCAAAACGCGCCCGGTATCGCTCCGGCAGATCGTCGAACGCGTAGGCGGCATGGGCGATGACGATTCCCGAGGCACCGCTCACCAGCATGGCGTTATGCCCGTTCTGGATTCTCCCCTGCAGGATGGCGTCATGGATGGCCAGGAAATGGCTGGTGGTGGACGTGTTGCCGTAGTGGTCGGCGCTGCAGCGGGTAATATCGGGGAGAGCTGCGCCCAGATAATTGCCGACGGCCCGGACGCCGTTCTCGATGGCCCTGACCGAAACCTGGTGCGGGATGATGTGCTGCAGATCGCCCAGGTTCCAGCCGCTGGCGTCCAGGGCACGCTTGAAATAGGCGGGAAAATGCTCGTTGCCCTTGCGCTGCAGACCGCGGGCCTTAGTGACCAGAATGCCTCCGGGTCCGCGCCGCGACGGGCGTGAATAGCAATAATGGTCGTGCTTGGCTCCCGTGACCAGCCCGATGTGCCGGAAGCCAAAACGGGGATCGGGCGAGCGGTCCAGGATCAGAGCCGCGCCGCCGTCGCCCAGGGTCAGGGCCGCCAACTGTCCGTCAAAGCTGTGACGCAGTTCGCGGGCGGCGGTTTCGGCCAGGGGCATGTTCAGCTCGCCGCTGACCACCATGCCGCGTTCGGCCATGCCGCAGCGGATCATTGCCTGCAGGACATAGATGCCGGTAATCATGCCGGCGCAGGCATTGACCACGTCGAACACGCGGGCGTTGCCGGCCCCAATAGCGGCGCGGATGCGTACGGCGGTGGCCGGTTCCAGGTGAAATTCGTCTTTGCGGTTGTATTTGGAAATGCTCGTGCAAACGATAACATCCAATTCTTTGGCGCGATAGCACGACATAGCCAGCGCCTGCCTGGCCGCCCGGATGCCCAGATCGGCCGCACACTCGCCCTTCGCCACCCGTCTCTCATGGATCCCGGTGATCCGTTCCAGGTCCCAGCGCGGCCTACGGCGACAGGAAGCGAGCAGCTCCTCCATGGTAAGGATCTTTTCAGGAATACGGACGCCGAGGCTTTCGATGCGGATGCGGACGTCAGGACAGGCCGCGGTGAGGGAGGAGGGGCTGGCGGGTTTCATGGTTCCGTTGTTGCCGCCGCGAACAGGAATTCCATCCCCTGGCGGAAAGTCAGCGTCGGCCGGTAAGCGAGTTCGCGCCGGGCTTTGCCGATGTCGTAGCGGCTGTCGCAGGCGACCAGACGGACGCCATACCTGCTGAGGGCGGGAGGCGCGGCGGCAACACGCAAGCGAGTATCGCCGCGGCCGATGAAAACCAAACGCCGGCGGCGCAGCAGGGCGATCAGCCGCGGCATGATGGTGGTATCCCCCGGCCCCCAGATCACGCCGGGGCGGATCACGACCGTCTCGAGTCCGCTGCTGCCATGAGCCTCGCGCACGAGCCTTTCGCCGGCCAATTTACTGGCCGAATAGGGATCGCGAAGCGCAGCGGCGGGAGGGGTTTGCTCATCGACGCGCGCCCCGGAACGCGGCAGCCCGAGAACGGTCAGGGAACTCAGGTGGATCAGCCGTTTCACCCCCGCCTCGCGGCAGGCCGCGATCACGTTGGCCGTGCCATCGACGTTCGCCTGCCAGAATTCCCGGCGCGAGCCCCGGTCGGAGACTTTGCCGGCGGTATGGAATACCAGCTGCTGGCCCACCATGGCCCGCAAAAGCGATTGGCGGTCCATGATATCACCTTCATAAATATCGCATCCGGCGCGGACCAGCCCGGCGACATCACTGGTCTTTCGGGCCAGGGCACGAACCTGAAATCCCTTCTTTCGCAGCCTGGCCAGCAGGTATCCGCCCAGAAAGCCGGTCGCCCCGGATACCAGGGAGCTGATCCCGGTAACCAGGGCGTTGGGCGCTCCGCTGTCCGCGCTCATCCCGAAACCAGACCAAGCTCCTCGCGCAAAGCACGGCGTAGCGGCTTGCCCACCGCGGAATGAACCAGGCCGGCCCGGATTTCAACCGCCGCCGGTACTTTATATTTGGCCATGTTCTGATGGCAAAAAGCAAGGATCTCCTCCTCGTTTATCTCCATTCCATCACGAGGCACGATGAATGCCTTGACCAGTTCGCCGCGAGTGGCATCGGGAATTCCGATCACCAGCGCTTCCATCACCTTGGGGTGTTCATGCAGCACCGCTTCCACTTCGGCCGGGTAGATATTCATGCCGCTGCGGATGATCATGTCCTTCAAGCGGTCTACGACACGGAAATAGCCGTCGCGATGCATTTGACCGATATCGCCCGTGTGCAACCAACCATCGCGGAGCTGGGCGGACGTCTCTTCCGGCCGGTTCCAGTAGCCTTTCATGATTTGCAGGCCCTTGATGATGATCTCGCCGGGCTGGGTCCACTCTCCCGTAAAAGGCATGTCCAGCTTTCCGGTTTCAAAATCCACGATGCGGGCTACGGTGCCGGGATAGGGCAAGCCGATGGTCCCGTGACGATCGTCGCCGAAAGGCGGGTTCCCATGCGTTACCGGTGCCGCCTCGGTCAGCCCGTAGCCCTCGACCGCGCGCACCCCGGTGCGCTCGATGAAGGTCCTTTGAACCGCGGGAGCCAGCGGGCTGCCGGCGCAGGGGCAGACGCGCACCGAGCGCAGGTTGTGCTTGGCGATATCCGGAAAATTGTTGATTGCTATCAGAAAAGTTGGGACAACGGGGAATATGGTCGGCTGGTGCCGCTCAATGGTCTGAATCAATCCCTTGGTATCGGCCGGGATGGGAACCAGCACAATGGTGGCGCCGGTGAGTATGCCTAGGTTCAAACAGCAGGTCAAACCGAAGCCATGGAAAAGGGGCACGGCTGCTAAAGTGATTTCACACCCATCGCCAATGCCCGCCCAGACGCGGTTTTGTTCGGCATTGATCAGCAAGTTGCGATGGCTCAGTTCGACTCCCTTGGAAACGCCGGTGGTCCCACCGGTATAGAGCAGGACCGCGGTATCCTCGCGATCGACCACCACCGGGCGCGGGTTCCCCGGCTGCAGCAGTTCCTGAAACCAGAAATCCTCCGGGGTTATTTTAAAACGGGGCAGCTTACGTTCCTTGGTCAGCGTGTAGAACGACCAGAGCAACGGCGGGAAATATTCCTTGATGCGGGTGACCACGATATGCTTGAGCGCCGTCTTCGCCCTGACCTGATGAACGACCGGGAAGAAACGGTCGAGGACGACCGCGACTTCGGCGCCGCAGTCTTTCATCTGGTACTCGGCTTCGCGCGCCGAATAGAGCGGATTGAAGGGGACGGCGATGGCGCCGATCTGGGCGGCGGCCAAGAAGGTGATGACGAATTGCGGACAGTTCGGCATGTAGATGGCCACCCGGTCACCTTTGCGTACGCCAAGCTCCTGCAACGAAGCGGCGAAATGGGTGACCGCCTGACGGAGCTTGGCATATGAGACCGAGTGGCTGAACAGCCGCCCGGCCGCGGCAACCGCCAGCACCAGCGCCGTTCGCTCGGGAAAACGGCCGGCCGCGGCGGGCAACAGGTCGGGCAAGGTCAATGCCGGTGTCTCTAGGGAATGGGGTACGCTTTTTTCGTAATGCTTCAGCCAGGGTTTGTCGGTTCGCACGTCAATTACTCCTTGATCCGGAAGCTGTCCGGTGATCGCCGCTTCGTCCCGGGAGGAATAGGAGCATCCCATTCATTCCCGGTTCCATTCTACCAGAAATCAAATCCGGATGAAAATCCGATTGATGACTGCAGCGGTTGAAGCTAAAAAATACCGTTCGCCGGCCTCCAGCAACAGATCGATTTTCGCCCTGCGAACGCCGATTCTGATTGACTGAGTCCGGTATTTGTGTTATTTTTAAAACTCATGACAGACATATTCCGCGTTGTCATCCAATTTGCCACCGTGCTCTTCGCCATCTCGATCCATGAATCGGCCCACGCCTGGACCGCCGACAAGTTCGGCGATCCCACCGCCCGTTTGCAGGGCCGCATCTCTTTGAATCCCATCGCTCATATCGACCTGATCGGCACCATCATCTTCCCGCTGATCCTGGCGGTGGTGGGCGCCCCGGTTTTCGGTTGGGCCAAGCCGGTCATGGTCAACCCCTACAACCTGCGCAACCGCCGCCGCGACGGCATGTACATCTCGGCCGCCGGGCCGGCCGCCAACATCCTGGTCGCCTTGGCCGTCATCCTGCTGCTGGGTATTTTCAAAACTCCCATATTGGTCTCCGCCAGCAGCAGCGTCGCCTTGCTACTGAAAATAGCCACCAACCTACTGATGATCAATGTTTTCCTCGCCGTTTTCAACTTGATCCCCATCCCGCCCCTGGACGGCAGCGGCATCGTGGAAGGGCTGCTCAGGGGCCAGGCCCTGGCCATGTTCGAAAGGATCAAACCCTATGGATTTTTAATTCTTCTGGCCATCATCTACACCCATGCCCTCGATTTCATCGCCAATTTCATATTCACCGTCCTTTTCAAGATCTTCCCGTTCTTGATCTTCATCATGCTGAAGGCGGGGGTGGTATCGTGAACCAGCGGGTGGTCATGAGCGGCATCCGCCCGACCGGCAGCGGCGCGGCCCACCTCGGCCATTGGGAAGGAGCCTTGAAAAGCTGGGTCAAGCTGCAGGAAACGGCCCAGTGCTACTATTCCATCGTCGACTGGCACGCCCTCACAACCGAATATCAGGATGTAAAAAACATCCAGAACAATATCCGCCAATCGCTGCTGGACATTCTGTCGGTCGGCATCGATCCCGAAAAAAGCGTCGTGTATCTGCAGTCGGCAGTCAAAGAGATCGCCGAGCTGTCCCTGCTCCTGGGCATGATGACGCCGCTCGGCTGGCTCGAGCGCGTTCCCACCTTCAAGGAACAGCAGGCGCAGCTGAGTGACCGCGACATCAACACCTTCGGTTTTCTCGGCTACCCGCTGCTGATGACCGTGGACATCGTCATCATGAAAGCCGATACGGTGCCGGTAGGCGAGGACCAGGTCTTCCATCTGGAACTGGCGCGCGAGATCGTGCGCCGCTTCAACGGCCTTTACGGCGATTGCTTCCCCGAGCCCCAGCCCTTCCTGACCCCCATCCCCAAACTCCCCGGCATCGATGGCCGCAAGATGAGCAAAAGCTACGGCAACGCCATTTATCTCGGCGACACGGCCGCCGTTGTCGACGAAAAGATCAGGCCGATGGTCACCGATGTGCGCCGCAAGCGCCGTAGCGATCCGGGCGTCCCCGAGGACTGCCCGGTTTTCGCCCTGCACAAGGGCTACTCCAAGGCTGATGAGATCGCCTCCGTCGCCGCCGGCTGCCGCACGGCGGGAATCGGCTGCCTGGACTGCAAAAAAATCCTGATCGCCAATATCAACGCTTTCCTGGAGCCTTTCCGCCAGCGGCGCAGCAAGTACGAGCGCATATCGGTCCGCGACATTCTCGAGCCCGGCAACCGGCGCGCCGCCCAGCGCGCCAAAGAGACGGTCGCCCAGGTGCGGGGGCTGATGAACGTATGATCGAAACATCCGAAACACCAGCCTATCAGGTGCAAACCGATTTTTTCGAAGGCCCGCTGGACCTGCTGCTGCACCTGATCCGCAAAAACAAGCTGAACATCAACGAGATCCGTTTGGCGGTGATCACCAGCGAATACCTGTCCTATCTGGAAAACAAGCAGGGTATCAATCCGTCGCGGGAAAGCGATTTTCTGACCACCGCCGCCACCCTGATCTACATCAAGTCGCGCTCGCTGCTGCCGAGGCCGGAAAGCCTGGCCGAGGAATCTCCGGAAAAGCAACTGCTGCACACGCTGATCGAGTATGAAAAGATCCAGACCATTTCCAAAATGCTGCAGGATATGGAATACACCGAACGCCTGCTGTGGCGACGGCTGGAACTGAACGAGAATTTTTCCAGCCGTGAGTACACGCTGAAGGAGGTTTCCGCCTTTCAACTGGCCGAAATTTTCTTTGCCATCGTCAGGAAAAAGGAAAACGAACAATTCCTCTATGTCTCCTCGAAAAGCTATTCCATCGCCGCCAAGCAGGCCGAGATCGCCGGCCTGGTAAAGGAAAGCGGATTTCTCGATTTCAGCGCCTATGTGAAAAAACTGGATTCCATCGAAGAGATCCTGGTCAGCTTTTTCACCCTGCTGGAGATGATCAAGCGCCATCTGCTGATCGCCTTGCAAGAATCGCTGTTCGGCACCATATCGTTGTATGCCAACGAGGCCGCCGCCTTGAGCAATTAGAAAATGACCAGCGAGCAAGCCGCCCTGATCGAAGCGATCCTGTTCGTTTCCAAGGACCCGCTCGAACCGGGAAGGATCATGGAATTCCTGCAGATCAACGACGAGGCGGAATTCGAAAAAATCCTGCAAACTTTTGAAAAGGAGCATTTCCTGGACCGCCCCGAAAGGGGGTTGCAGCTGAAACGAAGCGGCGGCGGCTTGCAGCTGGTCACCAAGCCCGAGCTGCACGATTCCCTGAAGGATTTCTTCACGGTCAAGCAGGCCACCAAGCTGACCCTGGCCTCCCTGGAAACGCTGTCCATCGTCGCCTATCGCCAGCCGGCCACCCTGGCCGAGATCTCCGACATGCGCGGGGTGAATTCGACCGGCCCGGTCAAGAACCTGCTGCAGAAAAAACTGATCCGCATCAGCGGCCGAAAAAAAGTCCCCGGCTTGCCCGCCTTGTATGCCACCACCCAGGAGTTTCTGGTTTATTTCGGGCTGAACGATCTGTCACAGCTGCCTTCCCTGGAGGAATTGACCGAACTGTTCGAGGAAAAGGAACAACCTTCTTTATTTAAATAGGAGGCGCACATGGAATTGTCCGTCAACCCCAACGTCCTGCAGATATCCCCATACATCCCGGGAAAGCCGGTCGAAGAAATCCAGAGGGAATTCAAGCTGAAAAAGGTGATCAAGCTGGCCTCCAACGAAAACATGCTGCCCATCCCGGCAAACGTCAGGAAAGCCATAAGGGACGAGCTTTCCCAGGTGCACGGCTATCCCGATTCCGACAACTTCTACCTGCGTCAACGGCTGGCCGAGCTCAACGGCCTGCAGCCCGGGCAGATCATTGTCGGCGCCGGCTCGGTGGAATTGATCCACATGCTGATCCGGACTTTTTTGAAGGGCAGCGAAAAAGTGCTGACGTCGGAAAAGACTTTTTCCCTCTACAAGATCGCCACCACCGAGTTTGCCGGGCAAGCCGCCTTCGTGGAAGCGCCCATGGACGGGAACCTGCGCTTCGACCTGGAAGCCATGGCCCGGCTCGTCGACGAGAAAACCAAGATCATCTTCATCACCAATCCCAACAACCCGACCGGCACATTTGTCCCGGCCGCCGCCATCCGCCGCTTCATGCAGAAAATTCCCGCGGACCGGATCATCGTGCTGGACAACGCCTACCAGGAATACGTCGATGACCCGGATGATTATGTCACCGGCCTGGACGAGATCAGGGCCGGGAAAAACGTGGTCGTCTTAAGAACCTTCTCCAAGGTGTACGGCTTGGCCGGCCTGCGCGTCGGCTATGCCATGGCCAGGCCGGAAATCATTTCCATCCTCGGCCGCGTCAAGGCGCCGTTTAACGTCACCCGCATCGGCCAGCGGGCGGCCCTGGCATCGCTGGAGAACGACGATTACAAAAACCGCTCCGCCCGCCTGAACCGGGCCAACAAGGCCAAATTGCTCGGCCAGCTGCAAAGCCTTGGCTTGCGCGTGCTTCCGTCGCAGACCAATTTTCTCCTTTTTTTCCCAAGCGGCGACGTGAACGAACTGAATCTCCGCCTCCTCAAGGAAGGGGTGATCATCCGGCCCACCGCCGGGTTCGGCATCCCCGAAGCCATGCGCGTCACGGTGGGCTTGGAAGAGGAAAATGACTTCTTCATCAAAAAACTGAAAAAGGTTATGCCCGCAACGTAGCGCCATTCAAGGAGGGTGCATGGATTTCGATCTGCTGTTTATCGGCGCCGGTCCGGCTGGCTACGAAGGTGCGATAGCCGCGGCAAAAAAAGGCTTGAAAACGGCGGTGGTGGAAATGGACCTGCCGGGCGGCACCTGCCTGCAGCGCGGCTGCATTCCAACCAAGGCTATTCTCCATTCGGTCAAGGCGGTCAAGCAGATCAACGATTTCGCCAAGATCGGCGTCCATGTCGACCGCTTTCAGATCTCGCTCGATGAAATCAAGCGCCGCAAAATCCGCATCGTCGCCAAGCAGACGCGCGGCATTGAGCTCCTTTTCAAGCAGAACGACATCCAGCTGATCAAGGGCAAAGCCCAGGTCGTCGGCGCCAACCACATCCTCCTGGACGGACAAAAGGAGATAGCGGCCGGTCATATCGTCATCGCAACGGGTTCCAAGCCGGCCGAATTGCCTTTTTTAAAATGGGACGGGCTGAAAGTGGTCCACTCCGACGACTTGCTGGAACTGGAGTCCGTCCCCGAAACGATGCTGGTGATCGGCGCCGGCGCCGTGGGCCTGGAATGGGCGCTGATTTACAATTATCTGGGCAGCAAGGTTACCGTGGTCGAGATCATGGATTCCATCGTGCCGGGAACCGACAGGGAGATCGCCGAAATTTTGAAGATCGAGCTGGTCAAACAGAACATCACCATCCACACGGCGACCAGCATCAGCACTCCCCGCATTGGCGACAAAGTGCAACTGACATTTAAAAAAGGCGAAAAGAGCTGGGATGAGGAATTCGCCAGGGTTTTGCTGGCGGTCGGACGCACCCCCAACAGCGCCGGGATATTCGCCGACCGCATTCCCAACCCGTGCGACGGCAATGGCTTCATCCTGGTATCCGAAAATCTGCAGACCGCGCTGCCGACGATCTTCGCCTGCGGCGACGTCATCGGCCCCCCGCTGCTGGCCCACAAAGCCTCGCACCAAGCCATGGCCATCGTCGATTTTCTGGTGAGCGGCACCCCGGTGCCCCACCACCCCCTGCCGGCGGTGATTTTCACCTTCCCTGAAATGGCCTCCGTCGGCATCACCCAGGAGCAAGCCGAAAAAAGCAACCTGACGGTCAAGATCGGACGTTTTCCCTACGCCGCCGGTTCGCGGGCCAATGCCATCGATGAAAAAACCGGTTTGGTCAAAGTGATCGCCGACCAGGAAAACACTATCTTAGGTGCCCATATTATCGGCGCCGAGGCCGGGGAACTGTTGCCCCTGCTGACCTATGCCGTGACCCGCAAGCTCAAATGCGACGAATTCAAGGATCTGGTGTTTGCTCATCCTACTTTGGGTGAGAGCCTCTGGGAAGCCATGGGTGAGATCGCCGGTTTTTCCATCCATA
>JAPKZL010000315.1 GCA_026393795.1 Candidatus Aminicenantes bacterium
CACGGTGCGCAGCCTGCTGGTCATCGCCGCGGTCATCGTCTTCCAGCGCCTGATCGAGGTTTCGGCCGCCTTCGACGTGCTCAAGAACATGGACATCTCCCTGGGCATGGTCGTGCTGTTCATTTTCCTGGTCTCGTTCACCGTTGGTTTTCTGACCGGCATCAACACGGCCTACATCGCCATCGCCTTCCCGGTGCTGCTGCCTCTGATCCAGCACATGCCGAACTACTTTTATCTCGCCCTCTACATCTACGTCATCGGCTACGCCGGCATCCTGGTCTCGCCGCTGCACCTGTGCCTCGTTTTGACCAACGAGTATTTCGAGGCGCCGCTGCTCGAGGTATACCGCTACATGGCGGTGCCGGTATTGATCATGATGACCATCGCGACCACGCTGGTGCTGATACTATAACCAGCGAGTACTCGGTTCACGGTGGACGGTAAACGGTATACGGCAAGAAGGTGCTGGCAGAAATGAAATCGGTATACGGTTCACGGTAGACGGTTTACGGCAAGAAAAAGATAAAAATAAGCATAGAAAATTCCAAATCACAAGCACCAAATCTAAAATTAATTCCAAGTTCCAAATTACAATGACCTAAAAAAAAAGCCCTTCCGATGTTTTTATCTTCG
This sequence comes from Candidatus Aminicenantes bacterium, assembly GCA_026393795.1. Lineage (NCBI taxonomy): Bacteria > Candidatus Aminicenantota > Candidatus Aminicenantota bacterium. The sequence goes on from JAPKZL010000315.1 coordinate 634, forward strand.
TTTTGGTAATTTGGTCATTGGTGATGGAAACTTATTTGGAATTTGGTGCTTGGACATTGGTGCTTTTTTTACCGTCAACCGTATACCGTAAACCGTATACCGAGCCCAGCTATAGTTTTAGGCAATAATCCCGTTATCCTTCAAGACTTTAAAAAATCTCTGCACGCCCAAGCCGTCGACCAGGGCCTTGCCAACGGCGCCCATTCTCTCGCGGCGCTCCGGAGTAAGCGGCGCGATGGCGTCGCGCAGCGCTTGAACGGAAAAATCGGCCAGGGAGGGAATTCTCACACCTGTGCCCATGCCGGCGCAGGCATCGGCCAGGGTCTCCTGACCCTTGTCCAGGGGCATGTACAGGGCCGGGGTGCCGACGCCGGCCGCTTCCAGGGCCTCCTCGCCGGGCATGATCAGGGCCAGGTCGGCCTCGAAATTGGCGCGCGCCGGGCTTTCGCTTTTGCCGCAGACGTGGATGCCGGGATAGATCTTCATTAGGGTGCGCTTGTCGGCTTTTTTCAGGCTCAACCCGGGCGATATTTTCATCTTGAAGCGCAGGCGGTGCAGCGTGTCGACAATGGCGCGCAAGTCGCGGTAGGGGAGCAGGTCGCCCAGGTGGATGAAAACAAGTTTCGTTGCTTTCCGGTATTTTCGCCTGACCTGGTGGAAATGGCGGAACTTGTGGTGCAAAAGGGCGTTTTCTGTTTGAGCGAATGGGGAGACGGCGACATCGACCGGCTGGCGTTCTGCCTCGTTGGTGACGATCTGGACGGTTTTCAAGCCCGATTTTTTTGCCTTTTCCAGAAGCTTGGTGTCGGGAGCGGAAAACGGAGCGACGTCGAAGACGATCGCCCTAGTGTCGGCCAGGTCGATTTTTGCCTGGTCCTTGGCCAGGATGAAGGGGATGTTTTTTCCAGCCAGGAATTTTGCCGCCCGCTTGTCTTCGCGGGCGCAGACCATGACCCGGTTGCTTTTTTTTAACAGCGAGGCCAAGTGCGCGCAGCGGCGCAGATGCTGCAGCCCGTTCAACGGTGAGACATCGGCCCGGAAAATGACCATCAGACCAGGACTTCTCTGATCTTCTCCATGGCAAAGTCGATGTCGGCCCTGGTGATGACCAGCGGCGGGGCGAAGCGAATGATCCAGTCGTGGGTCTCCTTGCAGAGCAGCCCCTTATCCTTGAGAGCCGTCGTGTACTGGCGCGCCTTGCCGGCCGACTTTTTGAGCACCACCGCAATCAGCAGCCCCTTGCCGCGCACCAGCTTGATTTTGTTGGAACGCTTTTGCAGTTCGCGTAAGCGGGTCATGAAATAGGCGCCGTTCTCGGCGGCGCGCTCGGCCAGCTTTTCGTCGACCAGCACGTCGATGGCGGCCATGGCCACGGCACAGGCCAGCGGATTGCCGCCGAAGGTGGAACCGTGGGTGCCGGGCTTGAAGACTCCGAGCACGCTCTCGTTGGCGGCCACGGCCGAAACCGGCAGGACGCCGCCGCCGAGGGCCTTGCCCATGATGATGATGTCGGGATCGACATCTTCGTACTGGTAGGCGAACAGCTTGCCGGTGCGGCAGAAGCCGGTCTGGATCTCGTCTACGGCCAGCAGGATTTTGTTCTTCTTGGCGATCTTGCCCAGCCCGGCCAGGAAGCCGTCGTCCGGGACCACCACGCCGGCCTCGCCCTGGATGGGCTCGACCATGATGCCGACCGTGTTCTTGTTGACCGCTTTTTCAACGGCCTTCAGGTCGTTGTAGGGAACGATCTTGAAACCCGGCATGTAAGGGCCGTAAAAATCGTGGCCGTCGGGATCGGTGGAGAAAGAGACGATGGTGGTGGTGCGGCCGTGGAAGTTGTCTTTGAAAACGATGATCTCGGCTTTGTTGGCGGCCACTTTCTTGACCTTGTAGCCCCACTTGCGCATGGTCTTGATCGCCGTTTCCACCGCTTCGGCGCCGGTGTTCATGGGCAGGATCATCTCCTTGCCGGTCAATTCGGAAAGCCTCTTAGCGAAAATGGGCCACTTATCGTTATAAAAAGCCCGGGAGGTCAGAGTCAGGATGTCGGCCTGATCCTTGAGGGCCTTGATGACGGCCGGGTGGCGATGGCCCTGGTTGACGGCCGAGTAGGCCGAAAGCATGTCGATATAGCGCTTGCCCTCGGGATCCTCGACCCAAATGCCGTCGGCCTTGGCGATGACCACTTCCAAGGGGTGGTAGTTGTGGGCCCCGTAGCGGTGTTCGATATCCATCAATTCCTGGGAACTGTATTTTTGCATGAAAGCACCTCGTTTTTAGTGTAGGGACGATCCGCCAGGCAAAATGCCGGCGGATTCACCCCTGCCATTGTATCATTTTAAACTTTTTCGTCAATAGAAGAAAAGTAGATAGTAGTCAGTAGTTAGTAGAAAGGCAATTAAGCGAAATGTTCGCTGAGCGGATAAATTTCGGTCAAACTACTTTCTACCAACTACTATCTACTGCTTACTAACTACTTTTATCTCTTCTAATGTTGATTGTTTTTAACGAATTAATTATACTATTTATTCAGGCACCGGAAGCGGACGCCGAGGAGGGAGCATGAAGGCTGAAAAAATCTTGGAAAACAAGGGCAAGGAGGTGTACTCGGTCCATGTCGACGCCATTGTCAACGATGCCATGCAGGTCATGAGCGACAAGAACGTCGGCGCCCTGATGGTCCTGGACGGTCAACGGAATGTCCAAGGCATCGTTTCCGAACGGGATATCATGCGCAGCTGCTACCGCAGCCAGGCCAATGTCAAGGGACTGGCGGTCAGGGAGGTCATGACTCCGCGCGAGAAACTGATCGTGGCCCGGGCCGAGGACGATGTCAACGACCTGATGGCGGCCATGACCCAGAACCGCATCCGCCACATCCCGGTGGTCGACGAACGCGACAAGGTCGTGGGCATGATCTCCATCGGCGATATCATCAAGGCGAATCTCAAGGACAAGGACTACCAGATCCGCCATTTGAAAGATTACATCGAGAGCAAATATCCTTTATAGGGCTTGGTTGACGGTTTAGGGTATACGGTATACGGTGAAAGAGAAGGCCATAAAGCCTTCTTCAATCTTGTTTCGTTTTGATTTTTTACCGTAAACCGTCTACCGTGAACCGTATACCGAGTTCTTTTCTGCCAGCACCTGCTCGCCGAACCACTTCCAAATGGCGCGGTGAAATGCCAGCGTCGGCGGGTTGTCCTGCAGGAAAGACAGGGGGTTGAAATCCGAGGGATCGCCGGTTTTTTGGTGCAGGAAAAGCCCCTTGCGGTAAAGGGTATGGCGCTCGGGATGGAACTGGATCCCCAAGACATTGGGAAAAAGGGAGTGCTCGGCCGCTTCCGCTATCCTGCCGTCCAGTGAGGTGGCGGTCACGCGCAGGCTGGCGCCCAGCTTGCCTATGGCTTGGTGATGGGCCGTGGCCACGAAAGGCCGGTCGGTGCCGGCGAATCCCATGCGGCGCAGGAAAATGCTGTCCCGGCCCAGGCGGATGCGATGGAAGGTCATCCTCAATTCCGCGTCGTTGGGGAAAAGCTTTTCCATGTAGACGCCCGAATGGACCGCATCGGGGCCGGCGGCCAGGACCTCTTGCACCGTTTTCTGGCCGTAGATGTCGCCTGGAATATCCTGGACCAGCGTGCCGCCAAGGGCCACGTTCAGGCTCTGGAGGCCGAGGCAGATGGCCAGGACAGGGAACTCCCGGCGCCCGGACAGGAACGGGACAAACGACGGATTGCGGCTACCGCCCAGCAGATGGAAGAGGAACGATATCTCGTATAAATGGCGCGCCGGCGTCGTCGGCTCGCTGAGCAGGCTGGTACCCTGTCCATACAGCGCCGGCGGAATGTCCATGCCGCCGGTGAAGATGATGCCGCTGGCAGCCGCGAAGATCTCCCTGAATTGCGAGGTCCAGAGATTCTCCTTGAAAAGGTCCGCCATCTCGACCCGGCCGGTGACCTTGCGGAAACGCACCCAATCGACATGCTCGCGCTGGACATAGGCGAAGGCCTCCTGGTAGGCCGCGGCTTCCTCCTCGTTGGCGAACTCGTCCTCGTGATAGATGCCCAGTAAAGTCATCTTTTTCAGCGGGATGATGTCCTTTTCGAACATTTCCACTATGTTCTTGACCTGGAAGAGGGTGGGATGGGTCATGACGATGACCGGCACCCCCGGCAAGGTCAGGCTTTCTGCTTCAGCCGCCGCCAGGGCGAAGGGGAAGAGGAGTAGACAAAAAATGGACCGGCTCAGTTTTTTCATGGATGCTCCTCGGGCGAAAAAATTGGGGGGAGGCTTGCGCCATCCCCCATGGCTTATTCGCTGAATTTTTTCAAGAGCAGGGAAGCGTTGGTGCCGCCGAACCCGAAGGAATTGGAGAGGGCGTAAGGGATGTCCCGCTTGACCCCCTGGTTGGGAGTGTAATTCAGATCGCATTCGGGGTCGGGGGTTTCGTAATTGATGGTCGGCGGGATGAAGGAGTTGAGCATGGCCAGGATGGTGAAGGCCACCTCGGCGCTGCCGGTGGCTCCCAGCATGTGTCCGGTCATGGACTTGGTTGAGCTGACCGCCAGCTTGTAGGCGTGGGCGCCGAACAGGCGCTTGATGGCGTGGGTTTCCAGCTTGTCGTTGAGTTCGGTGGACGTGCCGTGGGCGTTGATGTAGACGATGTCTTCGGGTCGCAGTCCGGCGTCGGCCAGGGCGAGCTTCATCACCCGGTAGGCGCCGTCAGCGTCGGGATCGGGAGCGGTCATGTGATAAGCGTCGCCGGTGAAACCGTAGCCGACGATTTCGGCGAAGATGCGGGCCCCGCGCTTGCTGGCGTGCTCCAGCGACTCCAGTACCAGTATGGCCGAGCCTTCGCCGATGACGAAGCCGTCGCGATCCTTGTCGAACGGCCGCGAGGCTTTTTGCGGCTGGTCGTTGCGGGTGGAAAGGGCGCGCATGGCGTTGAACCCGGCCACGCCCAGCGGCGAGATCGGATATTCGGCCCCGCCGGCCAGCATGACGTTCGCCTCGCCGCGCTGGATGATGCGCATGGAGTCGCCGAGGGCATGGGTGCCGGAGGCGCAGGCGGTGCAGTTGGCCAGGTTGGGGCCCTTGAAGCCAAACTTGATGGAGACCTGGCCGGCAGCCAGGTTGGCAATGCTGGCCGGCAGGAAGAAGGGCGATATCCGATCCGGCCCCTTCTGCATCAAAATTTCCTTGTTGGTCTCGATGGTTTGGATGCCGCCGATGCCGGAGCCGATGTAGACACCGGCTTTTTCCCTGTCGATGGCGTTGAGATCCAGTCCCGAATCCTTGACCGCTTCTTCCGCGGCGATCAAAGCGAACTGGATGAAGGGATCGAATTTCCTAACTTCCTTCCTGTCGAAGTACTGGTTCGAGTCGTAGTTCTTGACCTCGCCGGCGATCTTGCTGGCATGCTGGCTGGCGTCGAAGCGGGTGATCATGCCGATGCCGCTGCGCCCGTTGCTGATGTTTTCCCAGTTTTCGCCTTTGTTTTTCCCGGTCGGGGTGATCAGGCCAATCCCGGTGACGACCACCCGGTGCAAAGGTATGGTTTTGCTGCTAAAAAAAGTCATGTTTTTGAAACAGGACTACTGGGCTTTCTTCAGTACATAGTCGACGGCCGAGCCGACGGTCAGGAGTTTCTCGGCATCTTCCTCGGGGATCTTCAGGGAGAATTCGTCTTCCAGAGCCATGATCAGCTCCACCTGGTCCAGGGAGTCGGCACCCAGGTCTTCAACGAACTTGGCGTCTTCGGTAACCTGGTCTTCGCCAACATTCAGCTTTTCAGCCACCACTGCTTTCACTTTGCCCAAGATTTCATCTTTTTTCATTTTTTCCTCCTTGGATTTTAAATCAAAAGCCCGCCTGAAACGTTGATCACGGTTCCAGTTATATATTGAGCGGCAGGCGATATCAGGAATTGGACGGCCGCGGCCACGTCGTCGGGAGTGCCGGCCCGCTTCAGCGCGATCTGGGCGATGTAGGCTTCCTTGACGCTGTCGGGCAGTTTTTCGGTCATTTCGGTGAGGATGAATCCCGGAGCCACCGCGTTGACGGTGATATTTCGGCCGCCCAGTTCGCGGGCCATGGATTTGGTCAAGGCGATGACCCCGGCTTTTGACGAGGCGTAATTCGCCTGCCCGGCCGTGCCCAGGATGCCGCTGACCGATGCCATGTTGACGATCCGGCCGAAGCGCTTTTTCATCATTTCCTTGGCCGCGACCTGCGAGCACAGGAAAGTCCCCTTGAGGTTGATGTCCAGCACCAGGTCCCAGTCGCTTTCGCTCATGCGTATGGAGAGGTTGTCGCGGGTGATGCCGGCGTTGTTGACCAGAACATCGACCGAACCGAAGGCGGCTACGGCCTGCTTGATCAGTCCTTCGGCGTCCTTGGCGCTGGCGACATCGGTTTTCACGGCCAGAACGCCGGCGCCCGTTTTTTCGATTTCGGCGGCCGTTTTCAGCGCTTCCTCGTATAGGATGTCGGAAACGACGATGTTCATGCCCGCCTGGGCCAGTTTTTGGGCGATGGCCTTGCCGATGCCGCGCGCCGCGCCGGTGATGACCGCCGTTTGCCGTGCATCAGACATTTTTCAACTCCGGTAGCGAAATTTGCGTTTTTTCGATCTCCAGGGAGATCTTTTCCAGTACCTTTTGCGAGATGAATTTGTAGCTGAGGTAAACGGCGTTCTTGATGGCTTTGGCGTTGGAACTGCCGTGGCCGATGATGACGATGCCGTTGACCCCGAGCAGCAGCGCTCCGCCGTACTCGGCGTAATCGAGCTTCTTTTTGATGCGGCCGAGCGAGTGCCTGAGGAAGAAGAAACCGATCTTGGAAAAAATGTTGGACATGATTTCCCGCTTCAGCATCGACAGCATGACGCCGACCACCCCTTCGGAGATCTTGAGGGCGACGTTGCCGGTGAAGCCGTCGGTGACGATCAGGTCGGCTTCGCCCAGGTACACGTCGCGGCCTTCGACGTTGCCGATGAAATTGATGTCGAGTTGCTTGAGCAGATTGTGGGTGGTCTTGGTCAATTCGTTGCCCTTGACCTCCTCCTCGCCGATGTTCATCAAGCCGATGCGGGGATTCTTGACGCCATACACGTTTTCCAGGTAGACCTTGCCCATCAGGGCGAATTGCACCAGGTTGTGCGGTTTTGAATCGGTGTTGGCCCCGACGTCGACCAGCAGCGAATTTCCCTTCAGGGTGGGGATCATGATGGCCAGGGCCGGGCGGTCGATGTTTTTAATCGTGCCCAGGACGGTCTTGGCCAGGGCCATGACGGCGCCGGTGTTGCCGGCCGACACCATGGCTTTGGCCTTGTCGTTCTTGACCAGGTCGATTGCTTTTTTGATCGATGTTTCCTCGCGTTTCCGCCAGTAGGAGAGAAAATGCTCCTTCATGGAAATTTCTTCCAGGGCATCGATGATCTCCAGGCGGTCGAGGCGGACGTTGCGATATTTTTTCAGTTCCTTGTTGATCTCTTTTTCTTTGCCGACCAGTATGATCTTGAAGCCGTCATCGCGCTGGTTTTCGCGAATGTAGTCGACCACGCCTTCGATGACGATGGCGGGCGCGTCGTCGCCGCCCATGGCGTCAACGGCTATCTTTACGGTTTCCATCGAATCAGGCTTCAGCACCCTTGACGATCTGTTTTCCCTGGTAATAGCCGCAGTTGCCGCATACGCGGTGGGGCAGCTTGGGTTCGCTGCATTTGGGGCAGACCGACAGTCCCTCCACCTTCAGCGCGTGGTGCGACCGCCTTTTATTCTTTCTGGCATGGGAATGTCTCCGTTTCGGTTGGGCCATTGTTCACCTCTTTACTTTTTCGAATAAAAACTTGATTTCATTTTTGGACTGGTCGCAGGGGCAGGCGCTGCGGTTCAAATTGGCGCCGCAGCCGGGGCAGATCCCCTTGCAGTCGGGGCTGCAGACCGGTTTGAAGGGAATGAAAAGGTTGACCTGTTCGATCAGGATCTTTTCCAGGTCGATCTGGTCGTTTTCAAAAAATATGTATTCCAGTTCTTCCTCATCCAGGGACGTGCTGCGTATATCCACCAGTTCCTTGGGAAAAAGGATGATATCGAAACGGGAGTTGATCTTGAGCTCGAACTGTTCCAGGCAACGGACGCAGACCAGGGAGATGGCGGTCTTGATCTTGCCCTGGGCCTGGATGCGCTGGTTCTCCCTTTTAAAAAATATCTGATAGTTTAGGCCCTCGACGAAAAAACTCTCGTCTTCCAGCAGACGGGCGCTGTCCAGATCGATGGTGTCGTTGAGCGCAAGGCCTTGTTCAGCAATTCGGTTGACGTTGATGATCATTGGTTTCTCTTTTTCCAAACCAGATAAACAAGTTCTTTTTTATACCATATTTTCACGGCCCTGTCAAACGGCTACGGCGCCGGCTCATGAAATCGGGAGCAGCTCGGGTTTCACCAGGCCGGGGCGGCGGCGGGCTTGCCATAGGTGAACAGCGCGGCCCGATCGAGGTCCAGGTACTGGCGGATAAAACCGTTGATGCTATCGCAGGTCGCGGCATTGACTTCGGCGATGATGGCGGCCACCGACTGTTCTTTTTTGAAGTACAGCTCCTGGTTGGTATTGAAGCTCATCTTGGACACGTTGTTTTCCAGGCCGAGGATAATGGACGATTTCATGTGGTCCTTGGCCCTTTCCAGCTCGTCGGCGCGGATCCCCTCCTCCTTCAGCCGTTCGATCTCGGATTTGACCGCTCGCAGGTAAGCCGCGAGATTTTCGGGTTCGATCACGGCGTAGATGATCTGGATGCCGCATTCCAGGTAGGAATCGATGAAGGAGCTCACCGTGTAGGCCAGCCCCTTCTCCTCGCGGATGCTTTGAAAGAGGCGCGAACTCATGCCGGCGCCCAGGATATCGTTCATGACCATGAAGCTGTGGCGGAAAGGCGACAGCAGCGAGATGCTGTCCAGGGCAATGATCGCGTAGCATTGGCCCAGGGAGTCGTTGCTCTTGAAAAAACGCCGCGACTGGAAGCCGGCTTGGTCGAAGGCAAGGTTGCGGACCGGCCGGGCCGGGAAACAGCCGAAGAAATCGCCCGCCAGTTCGACCAGGTCGCGGTGCTCGATGTTGCCCACGGCTGATAGCAGGAGGTTTTCCGGGGCGTATTGCCTCCGGTAATAATCGAAAACCTGGCCGTGCTGTAGCCGGACCACCCGCTTTTCGCTGCCGCCGATCGGGTAACCGAGGGCGTTGTCCTCGTAGATTTTTTCGTAGAATGTCTCGAAGGCGTTGCTTTCGGGATTGTCTTCGGCTTCCCTGACCTCCTGGATGATGACATTCTTCTCCTTGGCAAACTCTTCCTCGGGAAAGGTCGAGTTCAGCACGATGTCGGAAAGGAGGTGAAAGGAGTCGGCCAGTTTTTCATCGATGGACTTGATGTAAAACTGGGTGATCTCCTTGCCGGTGAAGGCGTTGAGCCTGCCGCCCAGGCGGTCGGCCATGTCGGCGATCTGCTTGAGGTCATAGTTCTGGCTGCCCTTGAAGATCATGTGCTCGATCAGGTGGTGAATGCCGTTTTCCTCTTGTGTTTCGGCGCGGGAACCGCTTTTCAGTGTGTAGCTGAGTGCGAAGGAGGGAAATTCGGGGAATTTTTCCGATATGACGGTCAATCCGCAGGGCAATACTGTTTTTTGGACCATGGATGTCGTTCTCCTTAGTCAAACTATAGGTTTCGTAGGTTCTGGAAGGTAACGAAACCTATCTAGTTTGACTATCCCCGAAGGGGATGCACAAATCAATCCCTCACCTGATGGTTCAGGATGATTTGAAGTATACCAACACTTTCGTTTTTGGTCAATCTTTAAAAAATTCCTTAAAAACCTTGATCATGTGCAAATGATCGATTGTACCGGACATTTCGCGGATGGAATGCATGGAGAGCATGGCGTTGCCGACGTCGACCGTCGGTATTCCCAACCCGGCCGCGACGGTGGGGCCGATGGTGGAACCGCCGGCCATGTCGGTGCGGTTGACGAATTTCTGGAAAGGGACGGTGGCTTTCTGGCAGAGCAGGATGAAAACGGCGCTCGATTCGGCCGTGGTGGCGTATTTTTTCATGGCGTTGATCTTGATTACCGGGCCCTGGTTCAGGTGGCAATGATGCTCTTTTTCGTATTTGTCGATGTAATTGGGATGGACGGCATGGGCGCCGTCGGCCGAAATGAAGAACGAGCGGGCCAGGGTGCGGAAAAAGTCCTCCGCTTTCTGCCCGCCGGCCGCGACCAGCCGGGTCAACACGTCGCGCAGAAAGGACGATCCGGCCCCGTTGGCCGAGGTGGAGCCGATCTCCTCGTTGTCGTACAAGACGATGACCTGGGTGGCGACACCGGCTTCGCTCTTTAAAAATGCGGCCAGGGCGGCCTGGCACATGGCCAGGTTGTCGATGCGGCCTGAGATGATGAATTCGTCTTCGAGGCCAGCCAGGGTTCCCTGTTGCAAATCGAACAGCCCCAGTTCCCAGTCGACCAGGCGGTCGACCTCCACTCCCAATTCCCTTGCCAGCAGGTTTTCCAGGCATTTCTTGTCCGGGGATTCTCCGGCAATGCCCAGGATGGGGGCCAGGTGCTCCTGCTTGTTCAGCACCAGTCCCTGATCGTTGACCTCGCGGTTGAGATGGATCGGCAGCATCGAAATTCGCAGCACCGGCTTTTTCATTTTCAGCAGCATGGTACAGAGGTTGTCCTGCTTGTCCTTGATCACCACCTGCCCGGCCATGCCCAGGTCGCGGTCGAGCCATGTGGCCAGCAGCGGCCCGCCGTAAACCTCGACTCCCAGCTGCTGGTATCCGCCCTTGAGCATCAGTGCATGAGGTTTAAGGCGGAATCCGGGCGAATCGGTATGGGCGCCGATGATCTTGAAACCGCTTTCCAGTGGCGGTTTTTTGCCCATTTTGATAGCGATAATCCCAGATTCTTGCCTTTTAACCATCATCCGGTCGCCGGCTTTGACAAGCCAGGCATCCTGTTCAGCACATTTGCGGAATCCCGCTTGCAGGAGCCTGGCTTCCACTTGGCCGGCAGCATGGGCGGCGGTCGGGCTTTGTTCGATGAATTCGAGCAGTTCACACGCACTTTGCTTGAAAATTTCTTCTATCATGGGTTTTTCCTTGACCTTTTGGCGATTATAGGCGGGCGGTGATGGGGTGTCAAGTTGTAGGGGCGAAAAATTTTTCGCCCCTACGGACACAAGGCCATCTTGACTGCCGACAGCAAAAACGTTACACTCACGTAAAAGGAGTATCAATGATCTCGTTGCTGGAGGAAATCGGGGAATTCAGGGCCGTTGCCAGGGTGCTGTACGACAAGGGCTGGGCCGAAGCCAGCGCCGGTAATCTGTCGCTGCGCCTGTCGGAGATTCCCCAACCCATGGGCTGGCTGACGCCCGATGCCGAAAAGGTCCATTCGACCGACATGGACATGAGCGGCCTGAGCAACGACTTTTTTCTGGTCACCGCCAGCGGCAGCCGCATGCGCGATATCGCCGCTGAACCAGAAAAAGGGCTGTGCCTGATCAAGGTCATAGACCAGCGGCATTTTTGGCTCATCGAAGGCAGCGCCAAGGTGAGCAGCGAATGGCCGACCCTTGCCGGCTTGCACGTCCTTTTCAAGAAAAACCGGGATGACGAGCGGGCCGTGGTTCATTGCCATCCGCCCAACCTGGTCATCCTCAGCCACATGTTCAGCAGTGAGCGGGAGATGAACGAGCGCCTCTCGCGCATGCAGCACGAGACGCGCCTTTTCGTCCCGGAAATGCTCGGCTTGATCCCCTATGCCGCCAGCGGCTCGCAGTCGCTGGCCGACGCCACCAGGGAAAAATTGCGAAAATTCCGCCTGGCCCTTTGGGACAAGCATGGCGTCATCGCCAGCGGCCGATCGCTGAACCAGGCGCTGGACCGGATCGAGATCCTGGAAAAGGCCTCGGACATCTACCTGCGCTTGCGGAGCATGGGCATCGAGCCCGAAGGGCTGAGCGATGAACAGCTCGCGACGGCCAGGAGCGCGTTCGAAAAAAAATGAAAAAGCCCTGCGCCATCGCGGTGTTCCTGCTGTTTTCGTTGATCGCCAATGCCGGCGCCGTTGAATTGCGCTACTGCCTGGAATACCAGATTTGCGGCAGCGCCATTTCACGGCTGCTGTTTTTTTTCCCTTTGCGCATTTACTACGATACTTCGCTGGCGGCTTACTTCACCGCAGCCACCAGCCCCGACGGCAAAACCAGTTTCGTGCTTGAAAAAATCCCCCGCAGCGCCTATTTGCTTAGGACGCTCGGTTTCAGCGGCAAGACGCTGGCCATCCTCAGCGCCGACATGGAAGAGGCCAGGGCCAAACTTTATCGGGAGAACATCCTCGCCCAATGGCAGAAAGACGCCCCCGAATTCGCCAAGCGGGTAAAAAACGTCAAGCAATTTCCTCATCTCCTGATTAAAACCGGCGATGCGGGGCTGAGTTTCAGCAGGGACAGCGAGGGCCGGTACGGCGATTTTGCCTTGAACCTGGAAAACCGCTACGTATATCATCCGGCCCGGACCGGGATCTTTTTCAACATTTTCCCCATGCTGGGGGAGCTGCTGGAGATGCTCAACCACCCGTTTTTGCCCGGGATGGGGATCGCGCAAGTACGCCAGTTTCCCGTTGCCTGGGACGGTGATGCGCTCGATTTCTCAGCGCCCATGAACCGCCTGGGCGGGCAATTGGAAAAGATAGTCAGGTCACTGGTCACTGTCGAGCAAAAATTTCCTTTCCGCCTTAAATTCCGGGTGCACGAGAATGGCCCCGAAGCGGTGGAAATTTGCGGCGAGGCCCATCCCGACGTTCCGCTCTGGAAAAACTTCATGATCAGGGAGGCTTTCCGGCGGGTGAGGCTGCGGCTGGCCGACGGGACGCTGCTGCTGGATGAAATATGGGTCGGAATTCGCAATAACAAAGGCCAGGGCGGTTTCGGCCGCCTGCAGCTCAGATTAATCGATCCGCTGGAGGAGAACCGATGAACGACCACGCGTTTTTATTTCCCGGCCAGGGTTCGCAGGCGGTGGGCATGGGCCGCGACCTGTTCATGGAAAGTGAATTCGGAAAAAAAACATTCACCCGGGCCGACGAAGTCCTGGGCTATCACCTTTCACGCATTTGTTTTGAAGGGCCGGATGAGGAGTTGAAGCTGACGGCGAATACCCAGCCTGCTCTTTTGACGGTTTCGTATATTTTGTACAACTTGTGGCAGAAGGAGCCGCGCCTGGCCGCCGGGCACAGCCTGGGGGAGTATTCGGCCTTGCTTTGCGCCGGGGTTTTCAGTTATGAGGATGCCCTTATCCTTGTCCACAAACGGGGAACCTATATGCAGGAAGCGGTTCCGGTGGGCAAGGGAGCCATGGCGGCCCTGATCGGCGCCGATATCGAAGCGGTTCGGCAGACCATTGAAGATGTGAATCGTGAGCTCGCCGGAATCCCCGTTGACCCGGCCGGGGTACGGCGGGTGGTCAACCTGGCCAATTGGAA
>JAPKZL010000316.1 GCA_026393795.1 Candidatus Aminicenantes bacterium
GCACGGTCTTCTTTAAAAAATTCTTGTGGGCCAGGGCATAGGCCTGGGCGTGGTCCTCGGCCGGGTAGCCGGCTTCGGCGCCGGCCAGGTCGAAGCCGACGATCGGCAGGTTGAGCTGCGTCTTGGCTTCGACCGCCGCCCGCACCAGCTCCTGCGAAGCCAGGGAAAATATCCACTTGCGCTCGGAATGGGCGTGGACGTTGAGCAGGGTATCGAAATATTCGGAAAACCCGTGGTCGAACATGCGCATGGCGCAGGCGATGATGCCGTATTCGAAGGACGGTTCCTCGCCGCTTTTCACCTCGGCGCGCGCGTTGAATTCTTCCTTGGCCCTGGCCAGGCCGCGGTTCAGGGCGGCCATGACCTCGATGCTCGACATGCGGGAGTTCTGGTGCAGCTGCGGGGCGAAACGGACCTCGATGTAGCGCACCCCCTCGCTCTGGTTGTCCTGGGCCAGCTCATAGCCCACCCGCTCCAGCGCCGACGGCGTCTGCATCACCGCCGTGGTATAAGCAAATCCTTTAAGGTAATCGGTCAAGCTGTCGTATTTGTCCTTGAAAACCAGGCGCCGCAATTCCTCTTCGCTGTACGCCGGAAGCGTGACGCCGTTCTCTCTGGCCAGCTCGATCAGGGTCGGCAGGCGCAGCGAGCCGTCCAGGTGCAGGTGCAGGTCGGTCTTGGGGATCTTCTCGATGAACTCCTTGCTGATCTTCATGATGGCATTCCCTCCTTGATGAGCCGGGCGATCTCCGGCTTGTGGCTGGAGATCTCATCCGGGGTCAGGCCGTTCAATTCATGGGGAAAGACCAGCCATTTGTCGGTCTCATGGACGAAGTATTCGGGCCGGCGCTCGGTGCGGTTGTTGCCGGGCTTGAAAAAAACCGTGGCCACGCGGATATCGTGGGGGGCGTTGCGCCGCGACAGCCTGTTTAGCGAATCGATGATGGCCTTGATGCTCAGGCCGGTATCGTAGACGTCGTCGACGATCAGCAGGCAGTGCGCGGCGTCGGCGTTCTTGACGATGTAGTTCAGCCCGTGGACGCGGATGCGCTTGCCGCGCTGCTCGATCCCCTCGTAGGAGGAGGTGCGGATGGCGATGTGGTCGCTGGCGATGCCGTTGTGCTCAAGTATTTCCTGCACGGCAATGCCCACTGGCGTGCCGCCGCGCCAGACGCCGACGATGAAATCGGGCTTGAAGCCGCTGGCCAGCACCTGGAGACCGAGCCGGAAGGAATCTTCCAGCAATTCCTGGGCCTTGATGAATTGTTTGTCAGCCATGGGTTTTTTCCTCGCGGATTCTATTTGTCGTCATTCTTGCCGCCGCGCAGGCGCTGGCGGATCATGGTCACGACCATGGCGGTCGAAACCGGGTTGTGCCCCTCGGGGATGATGATGTCGGCGTACTTGCGGCTGGGTTCGACGAAGGCGATGTGCATCGGCCGCACCGTGCCCAGGTACTGGCCGATCACCGACTCCATGCTGCGCTGGCGCTCCTGGATGTCGCGCTTCAGGCGGCGGATGAAGCGCAGGTCGCTGTCGGTGTCGACGAAGATCTTGACATCCATCAGCTCGCGCAGGGCTTGCTCGCAGAAGATGAGGATGCCCTCAATGATGATCACCTTGGCCGGCCTCTTGACGATGCCCTTTTCCAGGCGCGCATGGGTGGAGAAATCATAGACCGGCATTTCGATGGGCCGGCCGGCGATCAGTTCCTGCAGGTGCTTGACCATCAGGTCGGTTTCCAGGGCATCGGGATGGTCGAAATTGATCTTGGCGCGCTCGGCCAGGGGAAGGTGGCTGGCGTCCTTATAGTACGCGTCATGCTGGATCATCACCATCTGCGGATGGTTGATGCGCTCCATGATGGCGTTGGCGATGGTGGTTTTCCCCGACGCCGTGCCCCCGGCCACGCCGATGATCAACGGTTTTCTCTTCACGGATACATGGTAGCACAACCCCGGCGGCCAGTCAAAGTAGACGGCCGTTCGGCCAGTCAAAAAAAACGGTTCGCTGCTCTCAAAAACGCGTTGATAAAAAAAAAAAAAAATTCAAAAAAGGATTGTTTTTTCATTTTTTGCTATAATATTGAAATCAAAATCAACAAAAATAATCATAAAAAGGAGGATTATTTTATGAAAAGAATGTTGCTCACACTCATGATGTGCTGCATCATCCTCCCCGGGCTGCTCATGGCCCAGGGCATGACGAGCGCAGCCTTCAACGGCCTGATTACAGACAGCGACGGCAACCCGATCGTCGGGGCCACCGTCACCGCGCTGCACAACCCGACCGGCACCGTTTACACCGCTCTCACCCGTCAGGACGGCCTCTTCAACATCCCGGCCGTCAAAGCTGGCGGACCATACACGGTCACGGTCAAAATCGAACCGTTCAAAACCCAAGAGTTGAAGGATATCACCCTGAAACTGGGCGAAGACCGCAACCTGAAGTTCAAAATGAGCCTGGAAACCATCTTCGAAGAAGTCACGGTTAGCGCCACCAACCCGATCATCTCCGAAGGACGCACCGGCGCGTCACAAAACGTGTCCACCAGCATCATCGAGAGCATGCCGTCGATCGGCCGTTCGTTCGACGACTTCGCGCGCTTGGCACCCCAGGTCGACTCCCGCGGCAGCGGCGCTTTCTCGTCCGCCGGCAAGAGCAGCAAGTACAACAACATCCAGATCGACGGCGCCGTGAACAACGACCTGTTCGGTCTGGGCAACAGCGGCACCCCCGGCCTCTCCGGGCCGATCTCGCTCGACGCCGTGCAGGAGTTCCAGCTGGTCATCGCCCCCTACGACGTCCGCCAGGGCGGCTTCACCGGCAGCAGCTTGAACGCCATCACCCGCAGCGGCACCAACACCTTCGTCGGTTCGGCCTACTACTTCTACCGCAACCAGGATTTCGTGGGCAAGGATATCGACGGCAACGCCTACGGGACCTTCAATGAAAAGCAGTACGGCTTCCGCCTCGGCGGCCCGGTCATCAAGGACAAGCTGTTCTTCTTCCTCAGCGGCGAAATGGGCAACCGCGTCGTTCCGCCCACCTACGTCATCGACGACAGCGGCGCCAGCGACGACTTCGGCGGCACGGCCATTTCCGTCGCCGACGCCCAGCGCTTCCGCGACATCCTGGTCAACAAGTACGGCTACGATCCGGGCGGATTCGGCCGCGGCTACAGGGATGTGGCCTCGGACAACACCAAGATCTTCGTCCGCCTCGATTACAACATCAGCGACAAGCACCGCCTGACCCTGCGCCACAACTACGTCAAGGGCACGGCGGACAACCAGCCTTCCAAGGCAACCAGCAGTTGCTTCGCCTTCGCCGACGTCTTCTACCAGTTGAACAACAAAACCAACTCCACCGTGCTGCAGCTGAACAGCACCCTGGGCAACAACCTGTTCAACGAACTGACCCTGAACTACCCCACCATCCGCGACTTCCGCGCCGTCCCCGAGCCGTTTTTCCCCCAGGTAAAAGTGTTCGTCGGCAACAACGCCTTCACCGCCGGCACCGAGCAGTATTCGCCGGCCAACGGCCTGAACCAGGACATCATCGAGATCACCGACAACCTGACCTGGTACACCGGCAAGCATACCTTCACCATCGGCACCCACAACGAATTGTTCGATTTCGGCAACCTTTACATCCGCAACTATTACGGCTATTGGGAATTCTCCAACTTGAACGACTTTGAGAACGGCAAGTCTTCCCGCTACTACCACGATTTCATCACCGTCGATCCCAAGTCGAAGTGGTGGGCCGCGTTCGGCGTCAAGCAGATCGGCGGCTACGCCGGGGACAACTGGTCCGTCCTGCCCAACCTGAACCTGACCCTCGGCGTGCGCCTCGACGTGCCGATCATCAACGACCTACCGACCGCCAACCCCCTGGTTGAATCGGTTTATGGCGTCAAGACCGACCAGGTCGCTTCGGGCAACCTGCTCTTCTCGCCCCGTTTGGGCTTCAACTGGGACGTCTTCAAGGACAAGAAGACCCAGGTCCGCGGCGGCATCGGCATCTTTTCCGGCCGCACCCCCTACGTCTGGATTTCCAACCAGTTCTCCAACACCGGAATTGACTTCACCCGCTTCGACCTGAAGAATCCCACCTTTAAATTCGTGCCTGACCCGCTGAGCCAACCCGAGTCGGGCACCGGCCTGGTTCCGGGCGTCAGCGAAGTCGACGTCATCGACAAAGACTTTACATACCCGCAGGTGCTGCGCACCAATGTCGCCCTCGACCAGGAACTGCCCTGGGGCATCATCGGCACCCTGGAAGTCATTTATTCCAGGAATATGAACGACATCCTCTACCAGAACCTCAACCTGAAGGAAACCGGCAAACTCGGCATCGGCAACCGCATCCTCTACACCCGCAACGTTTCCACCAAGTTCAATGACGTAATCTACCTGACCAACTCGACCCAGGGTTACCAGTACAGCGTCTCCGCGCAGCTCCAGAAGAACTTCAACAAGAACTCCTGGGCCAACCTCACCTACTCCTACGGCGAGGCCAAGGACGTCAACTCGGGCACCTCGTCGCAGGCCGCCTCCAACTTCGGTTACAACCCCATCCGCTACAACCCCAACGACCCTGAGCTCACCTGGTCCAACTACGACGTCCGCCACCGCATCGGCGCCGCCGTCTCCTACACCTTCAACTTCCTCAAGAAAGCCCCGACCAGCATCGGCTTGTTCTACGGCGGCCGTTCGGGCCGTCCCTATTCCACCACCTATGTCAATTCCGCCGACGTCAACGGCGATTCTTCCTACAACGACCTGGTCTACGTGCCCAACGCCTTTGGCGATGTCATCCTGACCGATAAAGATGGCAAAGTCCTCGCCGATCAGTTAACGACTTGGGAAGCCTTGGATGCTTTCATTCGTCGTGACCCAGGCCTGGATGCCGCCCGCGGCACCATCGTGCCCCGCAACGCCAGCCGCGAGCCCTGGTACCACGGCCTCGACGCGCGCATCGCCCAGGACATCCCCCTTCCCGTGCTCAGGGACAACCGCCTGCAAATCACCCTGGACATCGTCAACGTGCTCAACCTGCTGAACAAGAAATGGGGCAAATCCGTCTATGTCTCCAACCAGAACGATACGGCCTGGACATTCAAGGGCTATGACGCGGCCACCGGCAAGGAAAAGATCTTCTTTACCGACCGCCTGGACAAATTCTCCGTCAGCAACCTCGGTTCTCGTTGGGGAGCGCAGCTCGGCCTGCGTTACTCGTTCAACTGAGAAAACTTCAGGCCCTGCTTGCAGGGCTTGAATCGATAAAAAAAACCCCCGGCTGTTTGGCCGGGGGTTTTTTTTTGCCGTAAAAAAATTGGACCAGGCATACGGTCGACAAATAAATAGGCATGAAGACTAAAATCAAAGAAGTAGGGGCACGGCGCGCCGTGCCCCTACCGTTGGACCGCGTATTTGCTTTGCTATAGCACCCGGGTTTGATGAATCAAACCCCTACATTTTATTTCTTTGTTTGGGTCATTGGCATATTGGATTTTGGTGCTTAAAGATAATATGCGTAATCGGTTGACGGTTTACGGTCGACGGTTTACGGGAAGAGTAATACCAGTTTTCCCTTTTTCTTAACGTACACCCTACACCGTCTACCGTACACCGTTTACCTTATACCTTAAACCGATTTCGTTGATCTGTTCTTAAGCCAACCTGGGCACAACCAGCTTCAGCAGCTTGATGAAGTCGCCCTTCACCCGCTCGGCCGTCTCGGTCACCTCCTGGTGGCTGAGCGGCTGGGAGGAGATGCCGGCCGCCAGGTTGGTGACGCAGGAGATGCCGGCCACGCGCATGCCCATGTGGCGGGCGCAGATGGCTTCGGGCACAGTGGACATGCCCACGGCGTCGGCGCCCAGGGTGGCCAGCATGCGAATCTCGGCCGGAGTCTCGTAGGAGGGCCCGCTCAGGGCCAGGTAGACCCCGAGCCTGGCGGCCAGGCCGATCTCCTTTTGCGCGCCAACGATGAGGTCCTGGAATTGGCGGTCGTAGACGTTGCTCATGTCGGGGAAGCGCGGCCCCAGGCGTTCGTCGTTGGCGCCGCGCAGGGGATTGATCCCCATCAGGTTGATGTGGTCGCGGATGACCATCAGGTCGCCGGGGCGCAATTCCCGGCCGATGCCGCCGGCGGCGTTGGTCAGCAACAGGCTCTTGACGCCCAGCTGGCCCAGGACGCGCACCGGGAAAACCACGTCCTGTATGTCGTGCCCCTCGTAATAATGGTAGCGGCCCTGCAATACCGCGACCGGGACCTTGCCGATCCTGCCCAGCACCAGCCGGCCGGCGTGGCCGGCCACGCTCACTTTCTGGAAATGGGGGATGTCGGCATAAGCCAGCGCCGTCTTGTTCTCGACCCGGTCGGCGAACTCGCCAAGCCCCGAGCCAAGAACCACCCCGACCCGCGGCGCCTCGGAGCAGTTTTTCCTGATGAAAGCAGCCGCTTCTTTGATGCGTTCAAATTGATCCATGAAACCTCCTCATCGCGGGGCCGAATGAATTTCGTCCATGAAACTCTGCCCGGGAAGACTGTGTTTGCAGCGGAACGCATCCAGGATGGAAGCGCCGACGTCGGCGAAGGTGCTGCGCGTGCCAAGTTCCCGCACCGGCAGCCCCGGACCATAGACCAGGAGCGGGACGTATTCGCGGGTATGGTCGGTGCCGGGATAGGCGGGATCGCAGCCGTGGTCGGCGGTGATGACCAGCATGTCCCCCGGCGCCAGCTTGGCCAGCAGCGGGGCCAGCTCGCGGTCGAAAGCCTCCAGGGCAGCCCCGTAACCGGCGACATCGTTGCGATGACCGTAGAGCATGTCGAAATCGACGAGATTGGCGAAGATCAGGCCGCGCCGCGCCGCTGCCAGTTCCTCTTGCAGCAGGCTCATGCCCTCGGAATTGCCGTGGCTGGGCCGCGAGCGGCCGATGCCGCGGCCGGCGAAGATGTTTTCGATTTTGCCGATGGCGGTCACGTCCACCCCGTTTTTAAGCAGGATGTCCAGGACCGTTTCGCGTGGCGGCTGCATGGGAAAATCGCGGCGGTTGGCGGTGCGGCTGTATTTGCCGCTGCGGCCGACAAACGGCCGGGCAATGATCCGGCCGATCCGCCAGTCGTCACCGATCTTCCTGGCCCGCAGGCACATGTCATACAAACCGGGCAGCGGGATGATCTCCTCGTGCGCAGCGATCTGCAGCACGCTGTCGGCCGACGTGTAGACGATGGGCCGGCCGCTGCGTACATGTTCGTTGCCGAGCTCGGCGATGATCTCGGTGCCCGATGCGGCCTTGTTGCCCAAAATGCCGTCGACCCCGGTGCGTTGCACGAACTCCTCGATCAGGACGGGGGGAAAACCGTCAGGGAAAAGGGCGAAGGGAGTTTCCAGGATGATGCCCATCAATTCCCAGTGGCCGGCGATCGTGTCCTTGCCTTGCGAGCGCTCGGCCATGCGCCCCCAGGAGGCCAGCGGCGCCGGGACAACGGCCAAACCAAGGATGGGGATGATCTTTCCCAGCCCGAGCTTTTCCAGGGTGGGTAAATGCAGTCCGCCGCAGCCGGCGGCGACGTGGGCCAGCGTGTTGGCCCCCTCGTCACCGTAGGCGGCGGCGTCAGGCAGGCTGCCGGCGCCGACCGAGTCCAGGACGATGATGATCACGCGGTTGATTTTAGTTTTTGCCATCCGTCCAGAAAATTATCACAGCGTCCCCGATTTGTCAAAACTTCGTAACGCGTAATTGAAATCGGTGTACGGTACACGGCATACGGCGGACGGTGAGAGGGAAAAATGGCAACACAGAGTCGAAGCAGAGGAGGAATCTCTTTTTTATCTTTTTCTTACCTTACGCCGTCTTCCGTAAACCGTATGCCGAGAACTGTTATACAGGACTGTTCTTGACCTGGATGATCTCGGCGGCGATGCTGACGGCGATCTCTTCAGGCGTGTGGCTGTGGATGGCCAGGCCGACGGGGGCGTGGACCTTTTTCAAGCTGGCGGCGGCGATTCCCTTCTTTTTCAGGTGCGCCTTGATCTGGGCGATCTTGGCCGCGCTGCCCATCATCCCGAGGTAGCGCAGCTTCTTCCCCGCCAGCTGTCCGAGCACCAGCTCGTCGGCCTGGTGGCCGAAGGTCATGATCACCGCGTAGCTCTGTCCGCCTTCGCTCACGTATCGGCCGACGTTCCGGTAGCTGACCAGCCGCTTCTCCTGGGCATAGATGTTCCCGGTCATGGTCGCCACACCGGCCCGGTCGTCCAGAACCACGACATGGAAATTCAGCTCGGCCATGACCCGCGAGAGGGCCAGGCCGACGTGGCCGCCGCCGATGATGGTCAGGGTCGGTCGCTGGCCGGCCTCCTCCTGGTAGAGCCAGTCGTCGCTGCTGTTGAAGCTGAAGGCCGTATCGGCGGTAGGCTTTTTCCGCGGCTGGAACTCCATGCCGGCCTGGGATATTTTCAACAATCCGGGGCGATTCCGCTTCAGGGCGAAGATGAGCGAGTCGACGGCATCGCTGTCCATGTCGCTCAGCGGTAGCATGGCCAGCCGCTGCCACCCCGAGCAGATCATGCCCGACCTTTTGCCGCCACCGCCCCCCAAGGGGACGGACGTAGCCGTCCTGCCGCCCTCATGGTGCAAAAGCTTGATCAGCTGCGGCCGTTCCAGACCGTTGTCCAGCAGCCGGACGGCCTTGTCGGCCAATTTTCTCTCCATGATGCCGCCGCCGATCGTACCGTGGATGAGGCCGTCGGCTGTCACCGCCATTTTGAATCCGGGTTTGCCCGGTGAAGACCCGTCGCTTTCCACCACCACCAGCAGCAGCACCGGTTCGCCGGCCTGCTGGCACTCGCGCACGAATTCCCAGAAATTGCTCTTATTCATTCTCACCCCCGGCCGGCAGCAGCGCTTCTATTTTTTTCAAATCAGCCATCACGTCCAGATCGGCCAGTATCCCCCGGTCCTCAACCTCGACGGTCGCGACAGCCCGGCGGGCGATGAATTGCCCCAGGCTGGAGTCGAGCGGTTCGGCCAGCAGGGCCGGGATCAGGTTCCCCCGCAGGAGCACCGGGTGGCCGCGGCGGCCCCGACAGGCGGGAACGACGACCTCGGCCTCGGTCGCCAGGAGCTGCCGGTACACCCGTGAGCGGACGAGCGGCATGTCGCCGGGATGGACGAAGAAACGCCCGGCGCGGACGGCACGGCAGCCGGTTTGGATCGACCCCAGCATGCCGGCAGCGAAATTCTCATTGACGACCACCTCGACCCCGGGCCGCCCCTCCACCAGCCGGCGGATCTTTTCCGGGGCGAACCCGGCCACGACGATCACCCGTTGGCAGACCGCGGCCATCGCCTCCAGGCTCCAGAGCAGCAGGGGTTTTCCGGCCAGGAGCAATTCCATCTTGAATCCGCCGGAGCGGCTGGAGAGCCCCGCGGCTAACAAGATTCCTTCAGCTTCCATCACCGCTTCGACCCCGGGGCAGGTAGATCCCCTGGCCCGGCTCGGCATGGACGTTGCCCTCTTCAAAAACGGCCCGGCCGCGGCCGAAAACAAGGCGCGGCCCGCCCTGCAGTTCGAGTCCCTGGTAGACGGTGTGATCGCAATGCTGCCATTGCCGGGCGGCGGAGATCGTGCTTTTCACCTCCGGGTCCCAGATGACCAGGTCGGCGTCGCTGCCTGGACGGATGACCCCTTTTCGTGGGTACAAGCCGAAGATTTTCGCCGGCCGGGCCGAAACCAGCTCGACGAAGCGGGCCAAGGAGATTTTCCCGCTCCTGACCCCGAAGGTGTAGAGCAGCGGCAAGCGGTATTCGCAGCCGCCGCAGCCGCTGGGAACGCGGGTGAAATCGACGGCCGCGAGCCTGTTTTTATCGGCCAGCAGGAACGGGCAGTGGTCGGTGGCCAGCGTCTGGATGATTCCCGTTGCCAGCGCTTCCCAGAGGGCCGCTTGGTGCTCCGGCCCCCGCAGGGGCGGAGTCATGACATAGGCGGCGCTGCCGGCATCGCCCTGGTGGTAGCGATTCTCGTCCAGCAGAAGATACTGCGGGCAGGTTTCGCCGATAACCACCTGGCCGGCTTTCCGGGCCGCAGCCAGGGCCTCCACCCCCTGGCGGCTTGAGATATGAACGATATAGAGGGGCGCACCGGCCAGGCGAGCCATCAGAATGGCGCGTTGCACGGCGTCGCCTTCCAGCTCAGCGGGGCGCGATCGGGGATGGAATTGGACGGCGGTCTTTCCCTGGGCCAGGAATTTTTTCTGCAGGTAGGCGACCATGTCGCCCGACTCGGCATGGACCATGACCAGCATGCCCAGCTGCCGGGCCAGGTCGAGAACGGCCAAGAAGTCGCCGTCCTCCAAGCCGATAGTCTCCTTGTAGGCCAGGTAGGTCTTCAGCGACACGATCCCCTGGCGGCGACACAACGCCAATTCGTCAGCCGTCTCCCGGCGCAGCGACGTCACGCTCATATGCAGGCCGTAATCGCACAGCGATTTCTGTGCCGCCGCTTTCCTGGCGGCCAGGGCGGCCGGCAGGGGCTCACCGCGCCCGGGGGTGACGAAGTCGAGGATCGTGGTTGTTCCACCGGCCAGCGCGGCCCGGCTGCCTGAGGCGAAATCGTCGCTGGAAATCCCGGCCGGGGTTTGCAGTTCCATGTGCACGTGGGGATCGACCCCGCCGGGAAAGATCTCGCAGCCGGCGGCATCGATCAGCCGGTCCAGCCGTTCGGTCGCCTGGATCTTTTTTTCGACGGCAACGATCCGTTCCTCCGCGATCAGGATGTCGCCCTGGAAAACCCGGCCTTCGGAAACGATCGTCCCGCCGCGGATCAGTATTCTGGGCATGTCAGCCGAGCTTTTTCAGCAGCCCGGTCTGGTCGAGGATCCGGTCAATGATGGGGATCATGCAGGGCTCCTTCTCATAATTTTTTTTATTTTCACCCATTCGCCGATTCGTGTCAATAGTGCCCACTGTTGGGGGCCTGATGAAATGGGGATGAAATCGGTTTAAGGTTTAAGGTTTAAGGTATACGGCGTAGGGTAAGAAAAAAAAAGCAGAAAAAATTCCGCCTTTTTCTTACCTTGAACCTTATACCTTACACCAAGTTCACTAAATCTCGATTATGGTATAATAATTCATGCGCAAAATCATCCTCGCCTTGAGCGACGGCAGCAATATCGAGACGCCATCCGGCCGCAGCCTGTGGGAGATATCGCGCGCCATTGGCAGCGGCGCCCACGGCCTGGTATTGGCCGCCAAGCTCGACAACCGGCTCTGCCCGCTCGACGTCGTCCCAGACCGCTCCGCCCGGCTGGAGTGGGTGACCTACTCCGACAAGCCGGGACTGGAGATCTACCAACGCAGCGCCTCGTTCATCCTGAACATGGCTGTGGCCGAGATGGCCCACAACACCCGCCTGGTCATCGGCCACTCCATTTCCAACGGCTTCTACTACGATTTCTACTGCGGCATCCCCGTCACCCAGGAAGTGCTCAACGGCATCACTGCCAAAATGCGCGAAATCATCACTCTCGACCTCCCGTTCAAGCGCCTGCAGCTTCCCCGCAACGAAGCCATCCAGTATTTCGCCGGCCGCGCCATGAGCGACAGCCGGCGCCTGGTCGAAAACTCTGACATCGACCAGGTCCAGGTCTATGAGAACGGCCGCTTCGCCAACATCGAAATTTATCCGCTGGCTTACTCCACCGGAGCCGTGTCACGCTTCGAACTGAAGACCTACAGCCCGGGATTCGTCATCCTCTTCCCCGAGCCGGAGGACTTCACCCTCAACACTCATATCGGCAAGACACGCAAGCTCTTCCAGATCTACCAGGAAAGCAAGAACTGGGGGAAGATCCTCGGCGTCAGCGACGTCGGCCGCCTGGACCAGATCATCGCCAAGAACGGCATCTCCGAGATCATCAAGGTGGCCGAGAGCCTGCACGAAAAAAAAATTGCCCGCATCGCCGACACCATCACCGCCAAAAAAGAAGACCTGCGCCTGGTGCTGATCGCCGGGCCGTCGGCTTCGGGCAAGACAACTTTTTCCAAGCGCCTGGCCACCCAGCTCCAGGCCAACGGCATCCGGCCCCTGGCGCTCTCCATGGACAACTATTTCATCGACCGTGAATCCTGCCCGCGCGACGAGGGCGGCGAACTCGATTTCGAAGCCCTGGATGCCCTGGACCTGAACCTGTTCAACCGCCACTTGGCCGACCTGCTCGAGGGCCGCGAAGTGGCGGTCCCCATGTTTCATTTCGAAACGGGAAGCCGCAAAAGCGAACACCAACACCTGTGGCTGGAGGACGACCAGATCCTGGTCGTCGAGGGCATCCACGCCCTGAACCCGAAGATCAGCGCCTCGGTGCCCGAGCGCAACAAGTTCCGCATCTACGTCTCGGCGCTGACCCAGCTGACCGTCAATGACCACAGCCGCATCTCGACCACCGACACCCGCATCCTGCGCCGCCTGGTGCGCGACAGCCGCTTCCGCAACTACAACGGAGACCAGACCCTGAAGCGCTTCCCGTCGGTCATCCGCGGCGAGCGGCGCAACACCTTCCCTTTTCAGGAAACCGCCGACACGATGTTCAATTCAGCCCTGGTTTACGAACTGGCCGTGCTCAGGGACCTGGCCGTGCCGCTGCTCGAGAGCATCCCCGCCGAAGCTGAAACCTACACCGAGGCCCAGCGGCTGCTGACGTTTTTGATGCTCTTCCGGCCGGTCGCGGCCGACGAGGTGCCGCCGACCTCGATCCTGCGCGAGTTTATCGGTGGCTCCAGCTTCCACTATTGATCCTGGCCTGCGGCAGTTTCCCGGGTAAAAGATTATTTTTTTTCGTTCCCGGCCCGCATGGGCAGCTGGAAACGGCGCACGCCGTCGAACTGGAACAAGGCGTTGGCCACGGCGGCGGCCGTCGGCACCAGGCCGATCTCGCCCACCCCCTTGGCGCCGTAGGGCCCGTGCTCGTCGGCGACCTCCACCCCGATCACCTCGATGGCCGGCACGTCGTGCGCCTTGAGCAGGCCGAGGTCGGCCAGGCGAAAGCTGGCGGGCAGGCCGTCGCGAAGCTTCAGGTCCTCGCTCAGGGCGTAGCCCAGGCCCATGACCACCGACCCCTGGATCTGGCCCTCGAAGAGGGTGGGATTGACGATGCGGCCGGCGTCGTGGGCGGCATGGACCGATGCGATGTTTCCCCGCTCGTCCAGCACCACCAGCTGGCTGGCGTAGCCGTAGGAATAATGGGTGACGGTCTTGTCGTCGGGCATCGGCCCGGTGGTCCAGTCGCAGCGCCAGCGCCCCTCGTACACCTTGCCGGACAAAGCGGCGAGCGGCTTTTCATCCAGGTCGCGCTTCAGGGCGGCGCAGGCGTTGATCAGGGCGTTGCCAACCAGCGAGGTGGCGCGCGAGGCCGTGGTCATGCCGCTGCGCGCGCCGGAAGCGGTGTCGACGCGCACCTCCATGAGCGCAGCGTCCAGGCCGGTCTCCTGGCAGACCACCTGCCGGGCCACGGTGTGCACCCCCTGCCCCATTTCGGTCCAGCCGTGGTGGATAACCAGTTTCGTCCCCGAGACGATCTCGATCTTGACAATTGAGTCGTCGACCATGCCGTTGCCGATGCCGGTGTTCTTGATGCCGCAGGCCAGCCCGGCGGTCCTGGCGCGACGGAACTCGTCGCGCAGGGCCAGCAGCGTGGCGCGCACGCCGACGCCGGAGCGCAGGACCTGGCCGCTGGCGGTCATGCGCCCTTCGTCCAGGGCGTTGTCGTAGCGGAACTGCCAGCGGTCGAAGCCCCCCTTTTCGCAGAGCATGTCGATGCAGCTCTCCATGGCAAACGTGACCTGGTTGACGCCGAAGCCGCGCATGGCGCCGCAGGGCAGGTTGTTGGTGTAGATGGTCTTGGCGACGATGTCAACGGCCGGCACGTGATAGGCGCCGGAGGCGTGCCCAGCGGCTCGCTCCAGCACCTTGGTCCCCACCGAGGCGTAGGCGCCGGTGTCGCCGATGATCCGGGCCCGCAGCGCCGTCAGCTTGCCGTCGCCATCGCAACCCAGGGCGTACTCCATCAGCAGCGGGTGGCGCTTGGGGTGCATGCGCAGCGATTCGGGCCGGCTCAGGCGCACCTGCACCGGTTTTTGCAGCAGCAGGGCGAACAGGGCGGCATGGCCCTGCACGGTCATGTCCTCCTTGCCGCCGAAGCCGCCGCCGTTGGCCACCTGGATCACCCGCACTTTTTCCAGTGGTAGGTTAAGCAGGGAAGCGACCTGGCGCTGGTCCTCGTAGACCCCCTGCCCTTGCGAATAGAGGCGCACGCCCTCCTCCTCCGGGAGGGCGACCGCGGCCTCGGTTTCCAGGAAAGCGTGCTCGATCATCTGGGTGCGGAAAGTGCCGGTGGCGGTGAAAGCCGACTCGGCCAATATTTTTTCAACATCGCCGCCGCGCTCGATGCAACAGGTTTCCAGCAGGTTGCCTTTTTCGTGGACGCGGATGGGGCTGTCCCCGGCCAGGCGGACGTCGGTCAGCGGTTCGAGGACCTCGTAGGAAACGCGGATGGCGTCGACGGCGGCGCGGGCAGCCGCTTCGCTCTTGGCCGCCACGCCGGCTAGGACGTCGGCCCCGGTCCGGCTGATCTCGCCGACGGCGATCATCAGCGGCCAGTCAACGATGATCGTCCCGGTCAGGCGTTCGCCCGGGATGTCAGCGGCGGTGAACACGCGCAAAACCCCGGGCATCTTCGCGGCGGCGCTGCTGTCGATGCCCAGGATCCTGGCCCGAGCATGGTCGCAGAACTTCAGTGCGCCGTAGACCATACCGGGGATACGCAGGTCGGCCGCGAAAGGCCGGCGCCCGAGCGCGGTTTCCCAGGCCTCGTACTTCTCCTGGCGGCCGCCGATGCCCTGGTTGGGATCGGGAGCCGGGGTTGCGCCGCCGGCCATAACGCGGGCGGCGTGCTCGATGGCCTCGACGATCTTGACGTAGCCGGTGCAGCGGCACAGGTTGAGCTTCAACGCTTGCAGTATTTGCGGGCGGGCGGGGCGGGGATTGTCCTGCAGCAGGATCTTGGTGCGCATCAGGAAGCCGGGAGTGCAGAAGCCGCACTGGACCGCCCCCTTGTCGACGAAGGCCTGGCCGAGGGCGTGGAGCAGCGGCTCGGGCAGGCCCTCGAGGGTGACGACCTTGCCGCCGGCGACTTTTTTCATCCGGGTGACGCAGGCCAGCGCCGGCTTGCCGTTCAACTCCACCAGGCAGGCGCCGCAAGCCCCCTGGCCGGAACAGCCGTCCTTGGCCGCGAAAAGCCCTGCCTCGATGCGCAGGTAGTCTAGCAGAGAAAGTTTTTCATCACCGGAATATTCAGTTTTGCGGCCGTTCAGCTCGAATTCGCTCATGATCCATTTTAGCAAATCCGGACCGGCGCCACAATGGAAAAATGTTTTGCAAACCGTTCGCGGCCGCTAATCCGGCGCCTACTTGGCGATGAAACCAAAGCATATCAGTTTCATCAACTGGTCGAGCCTTTGCCGGTCGGCCAGGATGGCTTCCAGCAGGTCAAGCCGGGCGGCAACGCCGGCCACGACCACTTCGGAGTAGATGAGGAACATCTCATCGGCGATAGCCGGATCAATCAGGCCGGCCGCCCGGCCTTCAGCGATGAAGGGTACGGTGATCTCCCTGAAGAGGCGGCGCCGTTCCCCCATAATGCGTTCCAGCAGTTGCGGATGGTCGCGCATCAGGACGGCCGTGTACTCGCCCTGGAACACCTTGGCGTTGTCGGTCAACAAGGCCATGAGTCCGGCGAACCGTTGACGAAAAGGGGCGTCGCTGCATGCGATCGTCTTATATTCGGCCATTCTTTTAGTGATGAACTCCATCATGACCGCTTCGACAAGGCCCTCCTTGCTGGTGAAATACTTAAAGATCGTCACCTGCGAGACTTTGGAGGCCACGGCTATTTCTTTTACGGCGGCTTTGCCAATGCCGACCATGCCGAATAATTCATCGGCTGCGGCCTGGACTCGCGCTTCGAGCGCGTGGACAACGGCTCGGTCGAATGGTTCGATCTCGATCTGCCCGAGGTGATCGAACTGCGAAAAAAACTGCTCGGCAGCGAAAAAGGGCGGTATCACTTATTGCCCTTCTCGGCCTTCGACAGCCAATGGCTGAAGACCGTCGCCGCCTTCCGCCCCCGTCCCTTTCTCTTCCTGGCCGAAGGGGTGTTCATGTATTTCCCCGAAGAACAGGTCCGGTCATTGGTAATGAAACTGCTGGAACTTTTTCCTGGCTCCGAACTGGCTTTTGATGGTTTTTCCCCCTTCGTCGTCTGGGCCAACAACCGCCGCATCGCCCGCACCAAGCTCGGCGCCCGCTACCACTGGGCATGCAAAAATGGAAAAAAGCTGGAAAGCTGGGGCGACATGCGCCTGCTCGGGGAATGGCGGATATTCGACCATGTCGAACCGCGCCTGGCCAAGATCCGCCGGCTGCGCTTCATCCCGCTGGTCGCCAAGGCCATCGGCATTTACAGGTACCGGCTTGGTTCGTGATCACATACCGTTCTTATTGTTTCTTAAACTCGTCCGTCCAGCGCAGAATTTTATAATCCGGGTCAAAGAGGACGGCCTGGGGTTTGAACGGCAGGGTGAATGAAAAACCCGTTTCCTTGCCGCTGCAGTCGACGGTCCGGACTTCCCGCACCGCGCCTGTGCTGAAGGCAATTTCGGCGGAGACCCGGTAGACATCCCTGAGCTGGGTCACATGACCGGTCACGAGCCACTCCTTGCCCCGCGGCTCAATGGCAAAGGAAAAGGAGAATTCCGGAGCGCCGGTGCGAAAAAACCACTGCTCAAAAAACCACTTCAAATCGCGACCGCTGGTTTTCTCAAACTGGGCGCGCAAGTCATCGATCGTCATGGTCTTCCAGGCAAAACATTCCAGTGCTCCGCGCAACCCATGCTGGAAGGCATCCGAACCGATGAGATCGCGCAGCATGGCATAGCAGAAAAGCCCCTTGCTGTTGGCCAGCATGTGCAGTGTATTGCGTTTGTCTTCATTAGGGATTCCCAGCTCCAGGTCTTCGCCACGCAGAAACAGGCCCAGAACGGAATTGCTTTCACCCTTGGGGGATTGCAGCGCCCGGAAATATCCCCGCGCCGAATGCGCAAACAGAAGTTCCAGGGCTCCGTCCTTAAGCATCCGGCGAAAAACCTTTTCCCCAAGAGCGTGTTCGCTATAGAGCCCCATCGAAATTTGCGCCAGTCCCTCATTGATGATCGGTCCCTCGGCGCCGCGAACGCAATTCCCCCACCAGCAATGGCCGATTTCATGCCCAAAAACGGGTGTGAAAAAAAAGTTCTCGGGCAATGTCGCCGGCGGATAAAAAGTAAGGCCGTCATAACTCCCCCCTCCCGCTTTGCCCAG
>JAPKZL010000317.1 GCA_026393795.1 Candidatus Aminicenantes bacterium
TTGTTGTGGGATGACGATCCGGCCTATATCAAGAAGTCTCCCGTGTGGGAAGTGGCGCTCAAGGTCATCGCAACCGATGTTTTTACCTGGGCGTGCGACAGGTTTGTTTTCAATAATTCCTGGGCTCGCATCGGACCCACAAGCTGGAAAAACAACTTGAAAAATGGCTGGGAATGGGATACCGACCTTTTTGGCATCAATTTTTTCTTTCATCCCTATTCCGGAGGCGCTTTCTTCAATTCGGCTCGCGCCAACGGATACTGTTACTATTCATCTTTTCCTTTTGTCGTGTTGGGCAGTTTGCTATGGGAGTATTTCGGGGAGACGACGCGGCCGGCCTACAACGATATCATCAACACAAGCGTCAGCGGCGCATTGTTCGGAGAAATCCTTTACCGCATAAGTTCGAATATCCTGGATGACCGGAAGACCGGATCGGAAAGAGTTATCCGGGAAATCTTGGCTGCGATTATCAGCCCGGGAAGAGCCTTCAGCAGGCTTCTGCAGGGAAAGCTGAAAAGAGTCACTCCGAAAGAGGTCTATCAAAAGGAACCGCTCAATCTCGCATTGGCCGGCGGGGCCCATTGGTTCAATACGGGAAAGGGCTTGGGCAAGATGGGGGCGAGCGGTGTGAGCGGGATCCTCGGCATTCAAATGGATTATGGCGATCCTTTTGAAATACGGCCGCGCAAGCCTTTCGATTACTTCAAGTTTCGCATCGATCTCAGTTACGGAAAAAATGTGGGGACAAAATACCTCGACAATGTCGTCGGTTACGGCCTTTTGTTCGGCAAGACCATTCACTCCGGGAAACTGGAAATGCTGGTCGGGGCATTTCAACATTACAACTACTGGGACAGCCAGATTTTCGAAATCGGCGCCCTGGGCTTCGGGGCGGGGATCCTTGCCAGGTTGCAGCTGTTCAAGAACTCCGATTTTCAAACCGCGCTCCATCTCGGACTGATTCCCCTCGGGGCCAGCAATTCTCCTTATGTCGATATCGTGGAGGGAGGGGTCCATCTCCGGAACTATGATTATTCCGGCGGCGGCGAAGCCAAGTTTGAGGGCACGCTTAACATTGCAAAAAAAGGACAGGTGACGGTGATCTATTACATTTACTGGCTTCATACATATATCGGACCGGAAGGAGACAAGATCATCAGCATTTTCAAGCCCAGGATTGCCATCAAGCTTTCCAGGAATCTCAGCCTTGGATTTGAATACACCTATTACCTGAACAATAGCTACTTGCTGTATCTCCCGGATGTCCACAAAAGCGAAAGCGAGCAGAAGATTTACCTGATGCTGTATTTGTAAATCTATGCCGTGCCTGCTTGTCCGCGGCTGAGGGTAAACGCCGCGATCGAAAATCCGCTGGGACATGAACCCGTCAATGCGAATTGCGTCCTTATCCGAAAATTGCCCCATGGAACAGGACTATTCCTGTTTTGCAGGACATCTCCTACCGTGTTTCCCACTCCCAATCACATGCAATCCGTTCTTTTATCCTGGAATTCGTTTGGCACATAATATGCTTCATTTATTTTAAGAAGAGAGGATAAAGCCGATGGATGAAGTGATAGATAAAAAACACCAGGAAATGGTGATGTCGAGATTGACAGTGTCGATGCTCATCGCCATCATCGTCACATTGTTGATGATCACCGGCTATTTGTTCGCAGGGGACATGGACGGGCAGATCGCGGCGGCTGCAGTCAAAACGGTCGTATGCAAAACATGGCTCAAGGGCGACGGCATCCAGGTCCGCTGCCAGGATAGCGTCGTCACCCTGACCGGGACCGTGGCCAGCGCACCCCATTCGCTATTGGCGGCCGAAACGGTTGCCGACCTGCCCGGGGTCAAGCGCTTGGACAAGCGCACGATCGGCGAATGATCATCATGGCAGGTTTCGCGCGCCATCGTTTAGGAGAATAAAAGTTGAAACCCGTAAAAAGCAAATTCTTATCCATTAAAGCCAGCGCCTTGCAGGACGCGATCTTTAACAGCGCCAATTTTTCGAGCATCGCCACCGACGAAAAGGGCGTCATTCAGATATTCAATGTCGGCGCCGAGCGCATGCTGGGCTACACGGCCGCTGAAGTGGTGAACAAGATCACCCCGGCGGACCTTTCCGATTCTCAAGAATTGTTGGCGCGCGCCAAGGCGCTCAGCATCGAATTCGGAACCCCGATTTCCTCGGGCTTCGAGGCGCTGGTGTTCAAGGCCTCGCGCGGCATCGAGGATATCTACGATCTGACCAAGATCCGCAAGGACGGCAGCCGCTTCCCGGCCGTCGTGTCGATCACGGCGCTGCGAGACGATAAAAACGCCATCATCGGCTACCTGCTGATCGGCACCGACAACACCGCGCGCAAGCAGGCGGAACAGGCGCTGCGCAACGCGGGAGCCTTGCAGAGCGCGATCTTCAACAGCGCCAACTTCTCAAGCATCGCTACCGACGCGAAAGGTGTTATCCAGATCTTCAACGTGGGCGCCGAAAGGATGCTGGGTTACTCGGCCGCCGACGTGATGAACAAGATCACGCCGGCCGACATCTCCGATCTGCACGAGCTGATCGCGCGCGCCAAGGCGCTCAGCGTCGAGCTCGACACCCCGATCACACCGGGCTTCGAGGCCATGGTGTTCAAGGCCTCGCGCGGCATCGAGGACATTTACGAGCTGACCTATATCCGCAAGGACAGGAGCCGCTTGCCGGCCGTCGTGTCGGTCACGGCGCTGCGCGACGCTCAAAACGCCATCATCGGCTACCTGCTGATCGGCACCGATAATACCGCGCGCAAGCAGGCGGAAGATGCTCTGGTCAAGGCGGGGGCGCTGCAGAGCGCGATATTCAACAGCGCCA
>JAPKZL010000318.1 GCA_026393795.1 Candidatus Aminicenantes bacterium
AGGATACCACCTTGCCAAAAAAAACTTTTCTTTCCAGATTGGCGTTGGCTTTACTGCTGGCGGTCATGTGCCTGCCGCTGGCGGCCGAGGACAACACGCTGCTGCAGACCCCGAACACTCCCTTCCAAACACCGGCCTTAGACCGCATCCAGCTGACCCACTATTTGCCGGCGATGCAGGAGGGGATGAAGAGGCAGCAGGCCGAGATCGACGCCATCGTGGCCAATTCCAAGCCGCCGACCTTCGAGAACACCATCGTCGCTCTCGACATGTCGGGTCAGCTCCTGGGCGATGTCAACGCGATCTTTTATTCGCTGCTGGGCACCATCACCAGTCCGCAAATGCAGGATGTCGCCAACCAGCTGGCACCGCTGCTATCGGCGCACAACGACAACATTTCGCTCAATGCCAAGCTCTTCGAGCGGGTCAAGGCCGTTTACGACCGGCGGGCCAAGCTGAAACTCTCCCCCGTGCAACTCTACCTGCTGGAGAACACCTACCGCGGCTTCGTGCGCAGCGGCGCCCTTCTCGACGAGAAGCAAAAAGGCCGTTTGCGCGAGATCAACAGCGAGCATTCCCTGCTGGTGCTGAAGCTCAATGACAATGTGCTGGCCGAGACCAACTCGTCCTACATGGTCATCGACGACAAGGATGACCTGGCCGGCCTCCCCGACGGCGTTGTCACCGAGGCGGCCGAGGTGGCCAAGGCCAGGAACCTGGAGGGCAAGTGGGTATTCACCGCCCAGAAGACCAGCTGGATCCCCTTCCTGCAGTATTCGCCGAAGCGCAACCTGCGCGAGGCGCTGTTCGCCTGCTTCTTCATGCGCGGCGACCGCGACAACGACAAGGACAACAAGGGTGTCCTGCAGAAGATCCTCGTGCTGCGCGAGGAGCGCTACCACCTGCTGGGTTACAAGACCCCGGCCGACTACTACCTTGAAACCCGCATGGCCAAGACGCCGGCGGCCGTCAACGAGTTCCTGATGCGCGTGTGGACGCCGGCCCTGGGGCGCGCCAAGGGCGAAGCGGCCGAAATGCAGAAGCTGATCGACGAGGAAAAGGGCGGCTTCAAGCTCGCCGCCTGGGACTGGTGGTTTTACGCCGAGAAGCTGCGCAAGGCCAAGTATGATTTGGACGATTCGGCGCTGCGTCCTTATTTCAAGCTGGAAAACGTACAGAAGGGCGTTTTCACCTTGGCTGAAAAACTTTACGGTTTGAAGTTCGTCGAACGCAAGGACATCCCCGTCTACCATCCCGAAGTCAAGGTGTTTGAGGTCAGGGAAGGTAGTGGGGTTCTGCTGGGGATCCTGTACATGGATTTCTTCCCCCGCGACTCCAAGCAGGGCGGCGCCTGGTCCGGGGCTTTCCGGGGAACCTTCTACAAAAACGGCAAGCGCGTCATCCCGTTTTCGACCCTGGTGTGCAACTTCACCAAACCTACCCCCGGCACACCGTCACTGCTCAGCATCGACGAAGTTTCCACGTTGTTCCATGAATTCGGCCATTCGCTGAACACCCTGTTCACCGACAGCGTCTACCGTTCCAACTTCGCCCCCCAGGACTCGGTGGAGCTGCCTTCGCAGATCATGCAGCACTGGGTGCTCGAGCCCGAGATGCTCAAGCTTTATGCCCGCCACTACCAGACCGGCGAGGTCATCCCGGCCGCCCTGGTCGAGAAACTTAAAAAGAGCAGCCTGTTCAATCAGGGCTTCGAGACGGTCGAGATGTTGGCCTCCTGTTTCCTGGATATGGCCTGGCACAATTTGGAAAACGCCGCCAACGTCAATGTGACCCGATTCGAGAACAAGGTCATGGTCGGCATCGGCCTGATTCCCGAGATCCTGCCCCGCTGGAAATCCACCTATTTCACCCACATCCATGGCGGCTACGAGGCCGGTTATTACAGCTACATCTGGGCGGGCGTTCTGGACGCCGATGCCTTCGAGGCGTTCAAGGAAACCTCGCTGTTCAACAGGAAAACCGCCGCCGCTTTCCGCAGGAACATCCTGGAAAAGCTTGGCACCGAGGACGCCATGACCCTCTACAAGCGTTTCCGCGGCCGCGAGCCCAAGGAAGACGCGTTGCTCAAGAACCGCGGGCTGCTGTAGGACAGACTAAGGTTGATTGGTGTAGGGGCGACCCTGGCGGTCGCCCCTTTTTTTTTAAATCAGAGAATATATTTTATTGAACACGGGGCAGGGGCAAGCCCTGCGGTTGCCCCGGAATCTGTCTTCTCGTGAATCCAGGGCGGGGGCGAGCCCCGCCCCTTGTATATTACTCTTTGTAAATATTTTAAGTATTAAAATATTTCCAAACGCCCCGATGTTTTTAATGACCGTTCGCCCCTTGAGCTGAATGCTCGAACGTAGCAAGGTCCAATCGGGGCTTTGCCAACATGGAT
>JAPKZL010000319.1 GCA_026393795.1 Candidatus Aminicenantes bacterium
TCGTGGATCGAGCCGTCGGCATGGGCATGGAGGTGCTGGTGGGGCTTGTTCTTGATCGCCCGGTGCAGCCCCCAGACGAGATAGGCGAAGCCGAAGCCGATGAAGAGCCAGGCGGCGGCGTTGCCGCGCCACGATTCGGCCAGCTCGAGCCTGCTCACGGCGATGCCCAGGGCCAGGCCGAGAAAGCCCAGCACGACCGAGCTCAGCACGTGGCCCAAACCCGAAAAGAAGGAGATCAGCAGGGTTTTGCGCAGCGGCCACTGCCGGGCTTTGGCCATGGCGATGAAGGGGAGGTAGTGGTCGGGACCGACGAGGGTATGGAAAAATCCCAGGAAGACCGCTGTGCCTGCCAGCAGCCAGATTTCGTTGCTTATCATGAATTCTTCCGGTTTCCCATCGTATTTGGAGTCCGCATTATATCACAAAATCCGTTTTACCGCCGCTGCTGCCGGGGCGGCATATGGTTATTTTTTCGCCGCGACCCGCGGGGGCCGCGTCATTTGCGCAGCGAGGCTTTGGAAAAAACCGAAGCCGGGATGTCTTCGGAGAAAGCGATCGATTCGAGGATCATTTCGGTCCCCTCTCCTTCCTTCAACACATCCTTGTATGTCGCCCGGCGCGGCAGCCATCTCCCTTCGACCTTCATCATCTCCTGGACCAGGACCTGCTTGAGGAGCTTGCCGCTTTTGGCGTACAGGTCCTCCTTGACGATAAAGAAGCGCTCGCGGTCCACCCAGACCGTCCGCTTGTCGTAAGCCACACCCTCCTTTTTCGCCTTCAATTCCAGGACCCAGGCGGGGCGGCCGGCGACCGTTTCGCTGCCCACGATTTGCGCATTGTACTGGTGCTGAAGATAAGGGTCCTCCATCATATCCTCGTAGGACAGGTCCGAACCCATGACCGACTGGCGCAGCATGTGCCCGCTGATCAGAATGGTGCGGTCCGTCGCCGGCGAATAGGTCCATAGCTGGTCGCCCAGCTTCAGCATTTTCGTCCCCTGGTCGCGGGGCGGGGCGAGGTACTCGGTGAACGAATCGCCGAGGTTCCTTTGCCACGATTTCGCCTCGACAGTCCTTTCGCCGCGCCGGCCATGGATGACCAGCTTGGAGACGACGACTTTGCTGTCGGCTATCGTGTTCTGATCCACCCTTTCGATGATCTGGCCGGCGGTCGGCTCTTGCGGCAAAAGCAGCGCCGGTAAAATCAGCAGCAAAGCCAGGGGTGCGTGTTTCATGCTTCGAGCTCCTTGAACAGCTGCGCTGTCCGTCTTTTGTAGATGCCGACGCCGGCGATGGAAGCCCCCAGGACGGTCGAGATGATCCCCGGCGCGAAGCCGATGATGAAGCAGCCGGGGGTGACCCGGGCATGGTAGACGCTGGGCACCATCATCGCCGAATTCCTGAACAGGGAACTGAAGTCGAGGCCGTGCACCTGCATCAGGTAGGCGAGGCCGACGCCGGCCAGCGTCCCCAGGACCGAGCCGAAGATGCCGATAGCCAGGGATTCCAGGATCAGGGTTTGGTAAATGTGGCCGTTGTTCTCGCCGACCGCCAACCGCACGCCGATCTCGCCGTAGCGGCGCAGGCTGCCCATCAAACCGGCGTTCCACAGGACGATCGACATGGCCAACACGAAGATAGCGATGATAATGATGCCCATCGAATCGACCAGGGACAGGTAGTCGCCCAGCCCGCTTTCGTCGGGCAGCGTTCCCATGCGCGGCGAAAACTTGTCGCCGGGATTATTGAATTCCCGGTTGAATGATGCCGCCATAAGTTTCGCCGCCTCGTCATGGTACACGTCATCGGGGAAAAACCCGACGATCTCGCCGGCCGCGTCCTCCATGTCCAGGGCCGACTGGATGTCCGCGACGTCGGCGATCATCGCGCCGCGGTCCATGGCCGCGACGCCGAAGCGGACCGTTCCCGCGATCTTAAAATTGGCCATGGTCATGCTGCCGTACATGGTGGAGCTGATCAGCGTCGCCGTGGCGCCGGGGGCCACGTTCAGCTTCCTGGCGAAATCGTCGCCGATCAATACGTCGCCGGGACGTTGGGGCATGGCCCCGCGCACGATGGCTTTGCGGATGTCCAGCAGCCTGGGTTCGGGGCTGCTGGTAGAGAACAGGTCAACCGCCATGCCGCTGGCCGGCCCCTGGGTCTTCGTTTCCCCCTTTTCGTCGGGGATGTCCAGCAGGCCGCCGAACCTGATCCGCGGTGTCCAAACCATGGCTGGAAATTTCGCCCGCAGCGTCTGCAGGGTCTTGGCCAGCCCGGTCAGGGCCAGGTCGTTCGGGTTCTGGTCCGCCTCCTCGGCATAGGCCCGGGTCAGGACGCGCACATGCCCGGTCTGGTAGTGGGCGGTGGTGCCGACCATGTCGCCGATGACCCCGTTCATGAATGCGTACATGAAGACGGCCAGGAAAACGCCGAAAAAAACGGTCAGCAGCGGGAATAGGGAGCGCGAGCGGTCGCGCAGCAGGCCTTTCAAGAAAAACACGATCATGTCAGTTTCCCCCTTAGGGCGTCGGTCGGCTTCAATTTGGCGATCCGACGCGTCGGCAGGTAGCTGACGATCGTGGTCACGATAAAAACCAGCAGCGTCGTGCCGATGACCAGGCCGACGCTGAAGACCGGAAAGATGCGGTTGCCGATGGCAAATCCGAAATTCCCCGTCGCCTCGGGCAGACCGTAGCCGGCGGTCGCGACGTAAGCCAGCAAGGGCACTCCGTAGGCGGCGGCGACCAACGCCGCCAGCACGGCGTGCATGGCCCCTTCCAGGGTGAACAGCTGGATGATCTTTGCCCGCGTCATGCCCAGGGCCATCAGGGTGCCCATCTCCTTTCGTCTGCGGAAGATGGACAGTATCTGCGTATCGAAAATGGCCAGCATGGCCAGCAACAGCAACAGGATATAAAAAATACTGCCGCCGATCGACTTGGACAGAAAGAGCGCCCGCAGGTCGCGCAGCAGGAAGCGTAGGTCACGGTGCTGCCAGCCGGGGACCGCGGCCCCGAACAACGAGCCTTTTTCCAGGACCACGATGGTGGCTTCACCGGGCATGGCCGTCATGGCGCGCATCTTCTCAATGGGGATCCAGAGCTGCCCGCTGTCGATGTCGGCCACGTTGGTTTTCATTACCGCGGCAACTTTTAGATCGTCGGCGTCGAAGGTGCCTGATGCATCCCGCCAGCGCACGGTGACCTCGTCGCCGACCTTCAGGCCGGTGCTTCTGGCCATGCGTTCGCCGATCAGCGCCGGGATGGAGCCCTCCGGCGCCACCACCAGGGCGGAGGTGGGGATGGTCAGGATGCGCTGCCCGGGTGGTATCCCCTTCAGCAGTGCGTTCTGGAAGCGGCCGTTGGGATAGATCGTCGCTTGCCGGACCAGGATGGGGAGCGCCCTGTTCGCCGCGATCAGCCGCTGCAGCTCGTCCGGGACCCTGGCATGAGCGTCGTTCAGCGCCAGCGGATCGAGCGGATCGTAGCTGCCTTGCCAATACTGGCCGCCGCCGTATTCGGCGTCCTTCGTCGCTTTTTCGACCTGCTCGTTCATGCCGTTGTAAAGGCCTTGCAGAAAAATGATGGCCACGAAGGAAAAGGAGAGGGCGACCACGTTCAGCCAGGTGCGCAGGCCGGCGCCGAAAATGTTTTTGCAGGCTAGTCTGGGGATGATCATTTTCCCGCCTCCGGCTTCGCGATCTCGTCCTTCTCGACCCTGCCGTCGTTCAGCGATATTTTTCTTTTCAAATAACGCATGACCTTTTCGTCGTGTGTGGCGAAGACGAAAGTCGTGCGCAGGCTCTCGTTCAGATCGACCATCGTCTTCATGATGTGGTGCGAATTGGCCGCGTCGAGGTTGGCGGTCGGCTCGTCGGCCAGGACGAGCTCCGGTTTTTTGACCATGGCCCGGGCGATGGCGATGCGCTGGCTTTCCCCGCCCGACAGCTGCGCCGGCCGCGAGCGCGCCCGGTCGGCCAGCCCGACCCAGTCCAGGGCCTCCATGACCATTTTTTTCCGCTGCCCGGCCGGTGTTTTAAGCAGCAGCAGCGGGAATTCCACGTTTTCATAGGCCGTGTAGACGGGCAGTAGATTGAAGGTCTGGAAGATGAAGCCGATGGAATGGTTGCGCAGCGCCGCCGCGTCGCGGTGGGACAACTTCTCGACCTTGCTCCC
This sequence comes from Candidatus Aminicenantes bacterium, assembly GCA_026393795.1. NCBI lineage: Bacteria > Candidatus Aminicenantota > Candidatus Aminicenantota bacterium. Next base: position 4,175 of record JAPKZL010000319.1, read on the forward strand.
CAGCACTTCCGCGCTCCCGGAGGTGGGCGTGTCCAAAGAGCCGAGAATGTTGAGCAGGGTGGTCTTCCCGGAACCG
>JAPKZL010000320.1 GCA_026393795.1 Candidatus Aminicenantes bacterium
GATTCGGATCCCTCAATTCTAACTCTCTTCTCTAAAAATATCGGGACGATTCATATCATACCCGATGTTTTGGAGAAAGTTGAGCAATTAAACCCGAAGGAATGCTGCCGTTTGGGGCTGGTGATCGCCGAGCCCACATTGGAACAATACCTTGAAGCCGGAAAGAAGATTCCCGGCCTTGCCTTCGATGACACATTGTGTTTGATCCTTGCCCGGGACCATCATTGGACATTGATCTCCACCGACAAAGCTCTTCGCTCCGCCTGTAAAAACGCCAATATTCCCCTTCTTTGGGGGCTTGAGCTTATGCTGCCATTGGTTGAAATAAATTTATTACCCCCTTCCCTAGCCCAGAAAACCGCAGATCGCATCCGCGCCCTGAACCCCGGTTTCGTTAATCAACAGATACTGGAACGCTTCAGTAAAAAAGTTGATTCGCTAAAACCAAAATTCGTACAAAAAATCACAAAAAATTAAAATGCAAATTCTCGAATCAATAAGAGCTTTCAAACATCATTATTTTAAAATAAGAAAAATTGCAGCAAAGTTAGCTAAAAAAGGTTCTTTTAAGCTTAAGATTTCCATAATTGACGATATAATTAATGAAGAAATCTTCACTCCTGACAATTATGAAACTGTGCAATTCGTAGTATTAATGAGGCGGTTTTTAGATCAAAAAGATAATCTTTACTATAAAAATGTTTGGGGGTTGCTAAATGAGCATTTTACGGATGTGATTCCACCAGAAACTATCAAATATTTTGAGAAATTTAATAAACAAATGATCGAAGGAGATATCGGAATTAATATCAATGGAGAAAATCTTTCCTCAGCAATAATTTATCAAATTCTGGCCGACGGTGAATATTTTGGCAATGACAAAAAAGCTCAAACATATCTAATAAATTTAAATAGGACTCCGATAATGGGACCACTATTTTGGTATAAATTTTACACATATACAATGGATGGTTATAAAATAGTTCAGTTTTTATTCGACACGATTATTCAGATAAAAAACACTTCTAAATTTAAAGAATTATTTATCAATGATTCACAAATCATAAACCAATGCATTTATTGCCTTTCTAGATCGAATAAGTTCACATCTGAAGAACATATTTTCCCAGAATCACTTGGCAATGATGAGCTCATTTTACATAAAGGGTTTGTTTGCGATGAATGTAACAATGGCATCCTTTCTCGTCTGGATGATTTTCTACTAAAATTCGAGCCAATTGCATTTTTACAAGTTCATTTCGTTCCCTTTAAAAAAAATGGCGAATTACCATCAGCGAATTTTCAAAATCTTTCTATTAAACGCACAACTCCAAAAAATATTGCAATAAAAACGAAAGATGAATCCGCATTTATTATTCATGATAAAAATTCAGAAACTGGAGAAATTGATTATACAATCAGTATAAAAGGAAGGAAGCTCGATGCCAAAATGCTTGGAAGAGCACTCTATAAAATTTCGTTAGGAATAATTGCATTGGATCATGGAAATGAAATAGCATGTAGCTCAAAATTCGATACGGCACGAAATTTTATAATGGGCAATCAAGGCTTTCCGAACAATTTACTAATTAAAAAAGAATCCATCCCTCATCCAAAGGTTGAAATTTTACATCATGAATTACTTGGAGGAACTCCTTTTGCTATAGATATTTTTGGGCTCATTTTTTTACTGAACCTCGCACCACAGCCACCTCTTAACTTTAATAAAGTTATCACCCAAGAACGGTTTTTTCTATATTCACTTGAATAGTAGCATAAAAAGAGCATAAAATTAATTTATCGATTACCCAAAGAATTTATTTTTATACAACCCATCTCTAAAATGATTTTTCATTGGTTTTCAGTAGGGACAGGTCGCGACCTGTCCCTACGGATTCATGAATCAATGTTCTCCACGATTTTTATTTCTTTTTCCGTCAACCCATACAATTCATAAACTATCTGATCGATCTCCCGGTCAGTGGCATCAATTTGGCGCTGGATCATTTCTTTTTCAGTTTGATTTTTTGCGATAGTTTTGTGTTTCTGAAGTGATAGCATAGATTCAACCAATTTCAGCATTCGATCATATTTTGTTTTATCATTTTTGTTAGACATAGCAATAGTGCGAATCGGCAAACGTTCAACATGACCAGAGAATAAACGGAACCTCCATAACCCTCCCCTTAAAGCATTACTTAAACCACGAATCATAAACCAAAGTAACTTGGAATTAAGTAAGCCAAGAAGATATAGAGAATCGCTTTTAATAAAATAAACCGTATTGCTAAAATACATACCCTGAGTATCTAAACAAAATTTAGGATAGCGGGAAATATCTGGAAAAATAATTTTTGGCTTATCAAATAAATCAACATAAGCTTCTTGTGGCTGCTGAAGCTCGTACCATGCTTGTTGTGTAGCACGCTTCAACAGTTCTGGTTTAAAAGTGCTGAGATGCTCAATAATTTTTGGATAACCTGACATATCAATTCCATGTGGTGTATAAATAATCCAAGTGTCATCCCAGTTACAATAATAGTGATCTAGATCTTTCCCGCCGACATAAGGCTTAATTATTTTATTTGCCTCATTGTTATAAGTTAAAATATTTTCTCTCTCTTTTTCTGATAATAAAAAACCTTCATTGTATCCGGACACAATGCCCCTACAAACCTCCCCATAGACCTCAAGAAGAGATGGATATTCTGAAAAAAGTTTCGAACGTAGTTGTGCGGTTTTTGAAGATTCAAAAATCCAAGCCTCATCATTAAATGATTTTCGTTCGAGTTGTAAAATGACTGGAAATTGTTCTTCAGGGAGTAAAGAGACTGGATCACAATCCTGAATAATGAAATTAACGAGATCAGATTTTGAAGATGATTTCCCAGCAATTATAATAATCGGATATACGGTAGCACCCAAGAAAGGCGTAAAATCGCCAAAATCGACCAACGTTTCTAAGCATAGACTATTCACAATAAATGATCGAAGTGACTTTCCAGCTCTTGAACGAACAAAAGTATTACTGAGAATGAAGCCAAGTTGTCCATTGCTTTTTAGCAAAGTTGTTACTTTCTCAACAAAATAATAAAAAATATCGGCTCGATCCGAATGAGACAAGTATTTCGATTTCAGATAAAATTTGATTTCTTTAAAACCCTCCATGCGGATATACGGCGGGTTGCCGATTACGGCATCGAAGCCGCCGGAGGTAAAGATGGTGGGAAACTCGCGCTGCCAATCAAAGGGGTTGACCCGGCGCAGCTCTTCCGAATCGGGGAACATCTTGCCTGAAAAATAATCGGGGCCGATCAAGCTGTTGCCACACTTGATATTATCATTCAAGTCAGGGAGGACGGTCTCCTTGAAGAGCGACCGCTCCTCGTAAAGTTCCTCGCGTCGGGTATCCTCAAGTGCTTTCAAAGAAAGAGAAAATCGCGACACTTCAACTGCTTGCTGATCGATATCGACACCGAATAAATTGTTTAGTAAAATCTGACGCTTGAGGCGGGCGGTCAGACGCACGCGGCCGTCGCTGTCGTAATAGGCGTCGGCGCGATCGGCAGCGCTTAAACGCTTTTTAGTATCGAAATACTTGATGTGCCAGTCGATCAGCGCGGCATAGGCGCCGACCAGGAACGAGCCCGAACCGCAAGCCGGATCGAGAATTTTCAGTTTGGAGACATCGGCAGGGGCTTTACAATTTTCGAGCAATTTGCCTACCGTGTTCTTGACGATATATTCCACGATGTACTGCGGTGTGTAGTAAACGCCGCCGGCCTTGCGCACCTCGGGCTTTTCTTCGATCTTTACCCGCTGCTCGGTGGTGCGCACGACCCGTCCCAGGAAGCGCTCGTATATCGTGCCCAGGATCTCCACCGGCAGGACGGCGAAGTTATAGGGCGAATTCTCCGGCTGCAGGGAACGAATGATGTCGCGCACCGTTTTGTTGGCCACCGTCACGGCTTCGAGTTCCGGGCGGGGTTTGAAAACATTGCCGTTGTAGAAACGGTTCAATTTTTCAAATATCTTGCCGCAAGCAGCGAACCAGCCGCTGTCGCTCTCGTCCAGGCCGTCGCTCTCCACGGTTGCGGCAAGCTGGTCCAGATAGTCGTCCTCGATTTCCCGGTCGGAAAGAGCTTTGATAAAAATCAGCCGGTCAATCAATAACTGCACGGCGGCGGTAATTAGCGCCCCGTCTGCGGCCGGGTTGAGCTTTTTCATGTCCTTGGCCAGGCGCACGCGCCAGCCGTTCTGGTCATTGTCCATATCGGCCAGAAACGCCTTATCCGGCGGCATGCGGTTGGCTTTCACTTTACGCGGGGAAAGGGCCAGGGCCCAGAGCCCACGCGGCGTGTCGCTCTGGCGGGTGCGGGCGTGGCGCCTCAAGTTCTCGCGCTCAAGCAAATCCCAGAGGCGGTCGAACTGGTTGACAAAATCGTCGCAAGTCCAATTCAGAACCAGAAAATTGCGCAACGCCTTTGGATCGTTGACGTGCAGCGTGCAATCGAGGACGACGAATTCCTCGAAATCGGTGAGGATGGCGAAGTCGATGCGCCGCACCGGAGCCAAATTCTGGGTGGAATAGCCATAGGCATAGACCTGGTTCAACCAGCGCGGATCGTGCATGTCGTATTTCACCTGCTTGGCGTCCATGACCAGCAAATGCTGCCCGTCAAGCTGCAGGGTATAATCGGGGCGCTTGCCCCCGCGTCCGGTGCGGTTGACGACGAATTCATAATCAGCGACGGACAGGCCCTCATTGGTGGTGTTCCAGTTGAGATATTTAAACAGCGGACGGATAAAATTGTTCTCTATCTGGGCCTCGGCCTGATTCAAGAGGCGCGCCTTGTTTTTTTGGAAATCCTCGACCAGCTTTCCTATTCCGCCCTTAGCTTGCTCTTTGCTGTATGGCATTTGAACCGATTATAACCTAGAGACGATAAATTTTAAAAGAAGTTAAAAAATATTACTTTATGCCTATTGCCCCTTCTACTTTTTCGCCGTATATTAATTAACATGGAAGAAGAAAAGACGCTTTCGGCCGCGGAGCGCGGGCAACTGATCCGCAAGGTCGTCAAGTTCTTCGGCTTTTCCAGCCTCATCCTGGCGGCCATGTTCTTCCTTGCGGCCGGGACGCTGAACTACTGGCAGGCCTGGGTGTACATGGCTATCCTGCTCGTCCCCATGTTCTTCGTGGTCGTCTACTTCCTGAGAAAAAGTCCCGATCTGATCGAGCGGCGGATGCGTATGAAGGAAAAAGAACCGGCGCAGAAGGCCATCATCAAATGGTCCTACCCCTTTTTCCTGGCCGCTTATATTATGCCCGGCTTCGACCGCCGCTACGGCTGGTCGGCCGTCCCGCCCTGGTTGGTCATCGTTGCCGACGCCGTGGTCCTGGCTTCATACTTGCTGTTCGTCCGCGTCATGCGCGAGAATCGCTTCCTGTCGCGGGTGGTTGAGGTCGACCGGAAACAAGAGGTCATCCGCACCGGCCCCTACGCCGTGGTGCGCCATCCCATGTATGCGGCGGTCATGCCCATGTACTGCGTCGGTCCCCTGGCCCTGGGCTCGTTCTGGGCCCTTCTCCCGGCCGCGGTCATCCCCGTCGTCCTCGTGGCCAGGATCCGCAGCGAGGAAAAGGTGCTGGGCCGGGAACTCGCCGGATACAGCGAATACTGCCAGCAGGTGAAATACCGGCTGCTGCCGGGGATCTGGTGAAACCGATCGTGCCATGGAAAAGCGGGTTCGTATTTCCCAAATGATCGCAAACGAGATAGAAAACGAGGTGAGAAATGAAAAAAAGTCTTTTTCTACTGGTGATTCTTTATGGCATGGTGCTGACGCCGCTCGCGGCCCAAGAGGCACCTCGATTCATCGATGCTTCCACTCTGGCCAAGGTGAAGGCGGAGCTGCAGCAGAAGTTCGGCGAAAGCGATAAATTCCGCAGCGGCCGCGGCCTGGACCAGGTAGCCGGGCTGTGGCGGGCCGAGGACGGCAGCCGCGATGAATTCGCCTCTTTTTGCCTGGAAAATTTCGCGGCCGACGGCAAACCGCTGCAAGCCCTATTTGAGAAACTGGAATTCTACAATGAAGTCCTTGGCGGCTATTTCAACGCCATGTCCCAGGACAAGGACCAGCCGGTCGACCTGGACTGGGGCGAGATCACGCCCGTCGATATCGTCATGAACGGTTTCAACCCGGCCGCCCACCTTTCCGAAGACCTGTTCCAAAGCAAGCTGGCTTTCATCTCTCTGCTCAATTTCCCGGTCTACAGCCTCGCCGAGAAAACAGCCTGGGGAGTCAAATGGGACCGGTGCCAGTGGGCCTACGCCCGCCTGGGAGGCAGCAACACGACGCGCCTTCCGGCCGAGGTGAACCAGGCGATCAGCGCCAAGATGGCGGCGGCCGGACGTTATATTTCCGATTACAACATCTTTATGGGCAGCCTGGTCGGCCCGCACCTGAAAACGCTTTTCCCGGCCGACATGAAGCTCATCAGTCACTGGGGAATTCGCGATGAGCTCAAGGCGCGCTATGCCGATAAAAAAGGGCTGGCAAGGCAAAAAATGATTTTCAAAGTCATGGAGCGCATTATCAACCAGGAGATCCCGGCCGTGATGGTCAACTCGGGAAAATACCAATGGGACCCGTTCAGCAACGCGGTTTTTGAAAACGGGGAAGTGATCGCCGCCGAACGCGAAGCGGACGATCGCTACCAAATTCTTCTGAGCACGTTCCAGGCGATGCGCTTGATCGATTCCTTCAGCCCGCTCTATCCCACCCATATCCGTCGCAGTTTCGACGTCAGCCGGGAAATTCCCGAAAAGGACGTGGAAGCGATGTTCGGTAAACTGCTTTCTTCACCGCAGGTGAAACAAGTGGCCGCGCTGATCCGCAAACGCCTCGGCCGCAAACTGCAACCGTTCGATATCTGGTATAACGGCTTCAAGGGCAACGCCGCCATCAACGAGGAAGAACTGGATAAAATCGTAGCCGGCAAATATCCGACCCCGGAAGCCTTTGAAAAAGACATGCCGCGCATCCTGCTCCAGCTTGGATTTTCCCAAGCCAGCGCCGCCGCCATCACCCCCCATATCCAGGTCGACCCGGCCAGGGGCTCGGGCCATAATTCCCAGACCCAGTCGCGGAAATTCAAGTCCAGGCTGCGCACGCGCATCGGTCCCAAGGGCATGAATTACAAGGGCTACAGCATCGCATTGCACGAAATGGGCCACGCCGTGGAAAATGTGCTCGACCTTTACAACATGGATTATTTCTCATTGGCCGGAGTGCCCAATACGGCGTTCACCGAAGCCATCGCCTATGTATTCCAGGACCGCGCCCTGGACATCCTGGGCATTGAACAAAAAAACCCCCAGGCCCGGGACTTGCAGACGCTGGACTCGTTCTGGAACAGCTACGAGATCATGGGCGTGTCGCTGCTGGACATGAAGGTCTGGCATTGGCTGTACGACCATCCGCAGGCCACGGCAACGGAATTGAAGCAAGCCGTACTGGCCGCGGCCAGGGAGATTTGGAACAAATACTACACCGGAATTTTCGGCGTCCGCGACCAGGTCATTCTGGCTGTCTATTCCCATATGATCGATTCCGCCCTGTACCTGCCCGACTACGCCATCGGCCATGTCATCCAGCTGCAGATCGAAGAATACTTGCGCGACAAAACGGTGGGGCCGGAAATCGAGCGCATGCTGGCCGCCGGCAATATTCCGCCACAGTTTTGGATGAAAAACGCCGTGGGCAGCGACATATCGGTCGAACCGATGCTCAAGGCAGTGGACCGCGCCCTGAAGCTGGCCGCCCATTGAGCCGGCGCCAGCCCGGAAGCATGAAGAAACGAAGATGAAAGCCCCCAAGCAAACCAGGCGGGAATTCCTTGCCTACACCGGCTGCCTGGGCGCGATGATCGGCCTGGGCGCAGGCAGGCTTTTCTCGTCCGGCCAAGCGAAGCCGGCCGCGCGGCCAGAGACGGGCGCCACTTGCCAATTCCGCACCGTGGCGGTCGGGCACATCGCCGAGCTCAAAGCCTGGATGGACAAATTGGACCAGGCCGGACACCTGACCGCCAACAAGACCTGGCGCCGCTATATCAACTCGTTTCAATACGCGCCCCCGCTCGAGCTGCCCGGCGCTTGCTCGCTGATCATCATGTCCACGCCGCTGAAGAATGCCCGAATCGTCTTCAATGCCGCCGGCCAAAAGCGTACCGTCATGATCCCCAGCGGTTACGTCGATGACGGCCTGAAGCTGGCCGACTATCAAAACATGCTGTACGACCGCGGCATCGTCGCCAGGGGGGGTAAATTGGCCCGGGCCAGGCTGCCCTTGAAGCAGCTGGCGGTACGCAGCGGTTTGGCCGAATACGGCAGGAACAATATCACCTATGTCGACGGTTACGGAAGCTACCATCAATTGCTGGCATTTTACAGCGAGCAGCGCCTGGAGGACCACTGGGGTCGGCTGAAGATGATGCCCCTGTGCAAGGGCTGCTCCATCTGCCTGGACGAATGCCCCACCCGGGCCATCCGTAAAAGCAATTTCGTCATCGACGCCGAAAAATGCATCACGCTGTACAACGAACTGCCCGATCCGCTGCCCGACTGGATCCCGGCCAAAGCCCACAACGCGCTGGTCGGCTGCCTGAAATGCCAGCACACCTGCCCGGGAAATGACGAGGTGAAAGACAGCGTCTGGGACCTCGGCGAAGTCGATGAAGCCGAAACCGCGCTGCTGCTCGAGGGCCGGGCCGATGCCAGAACGGAGGCGTCGCTGCGCGCCAAGTTGCAGCGTATCGGCGGCGGCGACGACCTTCCCTACATCGCCCGTAATCTCAAACTGGTCCTGAAGGCCCAGGCCGGTATCTGAGAAGAGCCTTTCAGCTTCTATTCGAGTTTTTTCGCTTCCTGCTGGATGCGCAGTAGAAGCTGCAGGCGGTTGCTGACCTTGACCTTTTGAAAAATGTTGTGCACGTGGATCTTGACCGTGGCCAAGGCGATGAACAACGCGTCTTCGATCTCCTTGTTGCTTTTGCCCGCCAGCAGCAAGCGGACGATTTCGGCTTCGCGCTTGGATATGGCGAATTTTTCAAGAACGAGATCCAAGCTGTCCGGAATGCTGGCAGACCGCAGCCGTCGGGAACGCCGGCGCGCCCAAAGAACGACGGCGGCCAGAACGGCCAGCACTCCCGCCGCTAAAAGCGCAAGTCCGTACTGCTCTAAAAATGGAGGGCGGACCTTAATCTGCATGGAAATCCCTTCTTCGTTCCAAATCCCGTCGTTGTTGGCGGCCTTGACGCGCAAGGTATAGAGACCTATCGGCAGTCCGGACAGCAGCACCACCCGGTCGGTTCCCTGATAGATCCAGTCGCGGTCGCGGCCTTCCAGGCGATAGGCATACTGGTTCTTTTCGGGCCGCACGAAGTCAAGGGCGGCGAGCTCCACCCGAACGTTCTTTCTGCCCGTCGTACGCATGGAGGTGGTGCTTTCGAGATCCTGCTCGATGCGCAGCTCAGTCATCACCAGCGGCGGCGGATGGTTGTTGAGCCGGAATTCCGCGGGGCGGAAAGCGGTGAAGCCAAAACGGCCGCCGAAATAAATCTCGTTGTCGCGGCAGCGATAGAAAAAGAAAGCCTCGTTCAGCCCGTCGGCCACCACGCCGTCGCGGCGATCGTAGAAGGTGAAAGTGCCCAGCTGGGAATCGAAGCGCGCCAGGCCGGCCTTGGAACCGAGCCAAAAATGACGGTCGTTTTCCTCGACCATGGAAAGGAATGAATTTTGCCTGGAATTGTCACCGGGGGCGAGGAAATGCCGGAAGGTTATTTTTCCCCCCGCCCGCTGCAGCAGGTTGACCCCGTTGGCGGTGCAAATCCAGACCCGGCCCCGGCTGTCCTGTTCCATATAGGTGACATGGCTGCTGCTCACGCTCTCCGGATCGGACGGATCGTGCTTGAAAATAGTAAACCCGTCACGGCCCGGCTGCAGAAGGTTCAAGCCGTCATCGGTGCCGATCCAGAGGGCGCCGCCGGCTTCCAGCATGATGGAGTTGACGCGGTCGTTGCTGAGGCTGCGGGCATCATGGCGGTCCTGCCGGTAAACGTGCATATCGCCTTTTTCGCAGTCCAGCCGGATCAGGCCGCGGTCAGTGCCGATCCAGTTGCAGCCGCTGCCGTCGCGGATAAACGAAAAGGCCAGGATGTCGCTCGTGTCGGCCTTGTCGGGATTCAATCGATACAGGCGCTGCAAGCGGCCGTTGGCGGAACAACGGGCCAATCCTTCCGTGGTCGTGAACCACAGGCTGCCGTCGCGGTCGAAGTCGGAATTGGTGATGAAGGAGTTGAGCTTGCGGCCGGCTCGGTCCGGATCGAGCAGCAGACGGCGGAAGGTCGAAGTGCGGCGGTCGAAAATGAAGGCGCCGCCGCCGTAGGTGGTCAGCAGGAGCTCGTGATCGGCGAATTCCCTCAGCGACGTGACCCAGTTGGCCAGGGAACTCGGCAGCTTGTCGCTGTTGGGACGAAAGCGGGAGAATTTTTTTCGTAGCGGGCTCCACTTGTCAAGGCCGCTGCGGCAAGAACCGATCCAGAAACTGCCCAACGGGTCGCCATAGATGACCCGGGTGCATTGGCTGGTCTGCATGTCCGTGTCATTGAACAGCATGGCGATCCGCGTGTACAGGTTCGCCAGCGGATCGAAGCGAAAAAGGCCGTTGTCCGTTCCGAGGATAAGGTTTTGCGGCTCCCCGGGGAAACGGGCGATGGCATTGACGTTCACGCCAGCGGACGGGTCGCTGGCGGAACCCTTCTCCAGGCAGCGCTGCCAGAGGCCGGTGTCGGGCAGGTAGCGGAGCAGGCCGGCGCCTTCGCTGCCGATCCAGAGAGCATTGGCAAATCCTTCATCGCAGAGGATGGCTTTGACGCCGACGCTTTTTTTGGACCCGCTGGCGGCGCCAGTTAGCGGACAGAACTGCAGGCTGTTGTCCAGCGGTTGAAAACGGTACAGGCCGTTGGCCGCGCCGACCCAGAGAAAACCGGCGCGATCACCGCTGATGACATGTATCCGCCCCGGCCGGGGGGCGTCGGCAGCGACCGCGGGGGTGCGGGTGATTTTTCCGCTGGCCAGCTCGAGTTGGTCCAGGCCGCCGTCGGCCGTGGCGATCCACAACCGCCCGGGAAGTGCCGGAGAAACATAAAGACAGGTGAGATCGTCGGCGCTGATGGTATCCGGCCGGCGCTCATCGTGGCGGAAACGGACCGACCGACTGCGGTCCGGGTCGAAGCTGACCAAGCCCCGGGCCGTCGCCAGCCACAAACGCCCGCCCGGCCCTTCGCAAATACCGCGCACCGACGGGTCGGCCACGGCCGTTTTTTCCCCGTCACCGATCCGGCAGGGGATGACCCGGTAACCGTCATAGCGCGCCAAACCGTTCACCGACCCGATCCACAGCCAGCCACGGCTGTCGAGCAGCACGGCATTAATTTCCATCTGCAACGGGGCGGGGTTGGCCAGGATATGATCGACCTCCAGGTAGGCCGTCTGGGCGTTCAGGCAAAAAAACGCAGCGGCAAAGGATACCAGAACGGCAGCGAGCTTGGTGGTTCTCATATGGTTTTGCAAACTATTAAATATACGCATGATAGTTAGGGTATGTTTCAATTATAGCCAATATTCGGCGCCGATTCAACAACGCGGCCAGGCCAATATGACTTTCATCCTATATGTCAGGCGAATAGACCCCGGGATTCATTTTAAAAAATCAAACTCAAGTCCTATAGGATCCATCCATTTTCTACAATACTATGGTGGCAGGTACGAAGATGGCACCCTATTTGGCAACGAATCCAGCGGGCAACGGCGGCAGCCTATCCGCCGAATCAACGGCCGGCAAGCGGCGCTTCAACAGCAGCCGCGTACTCATCCTGCAGAACTGTTCGACCGAAGGGATCGGGCTTTATGAAACCCGGCTGCAGGAACTCGGCATCGTCCATCACACTCTCCATCCGTATGCCGGGGAAAGTTTCCCTCCGCTCGACCGTTATAACGCGATCATCGTCGGCGGCACCCCCGTATCGGTGAATCAAATCGGCAGCCACCACTTCTTGCTGAAAGAAGGACGTTTTCTGAAGCGGGCGCTGAATCGCGGCAAACATATCCTGGGCATTTGCTTCGGCGCCCAGCTGCTGGCCAGGCTGCTGGGGGCCGTGGTGACCAGGAATCCGGTCATGGAGATCGGGGCCTATCCCGTCCGGCTGACCAGTGCGGGGAGGAACGATCCGTTGTTCAAGGGGTTTCCGCAGACGTTTCCCGTGTTTCATTGGCATGGCGACACCTTTGCCATCCCGGCCCAAGGCCGACGGCTGGCCATGGACCGGGATTGCCCCAATCAGGCCTTCCGCCTGGGACGCGCCGTAGGGCTGCAGTTCCATTTGGAAATCACCCCGGCCGAGGCCAAACACTGGGCCGGCGCCTACAAGGACGAACTGGGCTCGGTGGGCAAGAACGCCCCACAGCTGGCAAGCGAATGCCGCACCCATAAAGCCATGATGGCCAGCCTGGCCGGTCTCCTGCTTGACAATTTTCTGGCCGGAGATCGCCACTAAAAGGAGTTCAACGATGAAAAAAATCATTTTCCTGCTGCTCATTTTGCTCTTGTTGGCGATCGGTGAATTTGCCCAAGAAACCGGTTCTGCAAATCCGGCCAACGAGAAGGCCATGATCGAAAAGGTCATCCGTGCCTCCATCGACTGGGCCATCGTTAAGGACCGGGTGCTGCTGGAAAGCCTGTTGGTTCACGATGACAGTTTGTTCATTTTCAATCCCGATGCAAACAGCACGGTAGGTTGGAGCCAGTTCAAGAAGGGGTTCGATTTCTGGATGGATACGCGCTTCAAGATGGAACACTACGAGATGCGCAACCTGCGCATCGACCTGTCCCTTTCGGGCACGGTGGCCTGGTGGTCCTGCATCCTGGACGAACGCGCCAGTTGGGATGGCCGGTCCATCGGCTGGCAAGACACGCGCTGGACCGGCGTCATCGAAAAACATGGCGGCAGATGGCTCATCATGCAGATGCATTTCTCCCATGCCAGCAAATGAGTCTCGCCCCGATTCGCAAAATCGCCACTGGGCGGTGCTGAAGTCGTGAAAGATGATCGATACTTGCCCATCATCTTGAAATTGAGCGCATGAGCAAAAAAACGCCGGCAAAACCGATCGGCAATGAATTGGCGGCACCTTCGCCAGACGCCATTTTTGCAACCGATGGCATCGGCGATGCGGCGCAGCCGCAAATCCGTAAATCCCGCTGGTCCGGACCGGAGGCCATGGTATCCCTGCAAAAAACCGCCGAAGTGCTGGCCATGGCTTATCTGGTCACCAACCTGAACTTCAAAACAATTCCGCTGAAGGAATTCATGGATGATTGCGAAAGGAAAATACTGCTCTCCAGCCTGCACCTGACCCACGGCAGCCAGAAAAATACCGCCGACCTGCTCGGCCTGAGACCGACGGCCCTGTTCGAAAAAATGCGCAAGCACGGCATCAACGGCCGGAAGATCAAATTGTCCGAAAAACTCAAGGCAGTCACGTCCCAGGGGATGGAGTAAAAAAAGATCATGCGCATTGCCCGGAAACCAGGAACCCGGCCCCGGCAAGGCAAAAATGATAGGACTTTGGTCACGAATGCAAAAAAATGACTATCGGCCCATTACTTGGGATGGTTTTACACGTTATAGCATATAGCGAAACAGCAGAGGTGAATGGAATGAAACAGTTAGCGCAAAACAGCAATGCCGGCTATGAGTGGCACGGTATTTCAGACATGCCCGATTCCGTCGTGCCGAACACCCTGAAACAAATCAACCCCCTGGCCGGCCAATCGGTCTGGACGAATCCGGATATCGGGAATTTCCTGGCCAGGACGACCGAATCGATGGTTTCCGCCTATCTCGACGTCAACCTGAACGTCAGGAACGTTCAGCTGAAGGGATTCATGGATGATCTCGAAAAAAATATCCTGCTTTCCTGCCTGCGCCTGACCCAAGGCAGCCAGAGAAAAGCCGCCGCCCTGTTGAGCCTCAAGCCAACCGCCCTGTTCGAGAAAATGCGCAAGCACGGCATCAACGGCCGGCAGATCAAACTATCAAGAAAACTTCAGCTGCCCCATCCCCAGGCAGGGTCATAAAAACCATCTCCCTATCCAGTAGACCGAATCGGTTTAAAAGAATTGCATCCGCTTTCAAACATGTCGGAGTTCCGTTTCGTATAAGTTGTCTTGGGAATAATCATGACGGGCGTGGAGAGTAAAAGCAAATATTTACATTGCCCGAAACGTCTATCATAAGTTATAAGGAGCAGTCATGAGAAAGTTTTTATCTGCCTTTTTGCTGGCCGTATGCATCGCTTCATCGCTCACCCTGGCCGCGGAGGAGACCCTCCCCTTTCGCGTGACCCGGGTAAACGAACGGATCACCCTCTTCACGCCGGGACAATACGCCCCGCCGGCCACGATGACGGTCATCACCACCCCGAAGGGGCTGATCGTGATCGACACCCTGCTCTCGCCCACGCTGGCCGAATTGGCCATGCAGCGGGTAAAAAAAGAACTGGGCCGGGATGACGTCCTGCTGGTCATCAACACCCACGACCACATGGATCACACCGGCGGCAACCAGGTCTTCAAGGGGGTGGAAATCATCGGCCACGAGAGCGTGGTCCCGGCCATGAAGCGCTCGGCCGACGGCATTGCGGCCAATCAGCCGAGAATCCTGGCCCGCATCAGGCAAAGGGAAAGACAGCTGCAGACCCTCGCCGCCGACGCCCCGCAAGCCCTGGCCCTGGCCGAAGCGAACCGCATCGACCGCCTGCTGATGGAAGACCAGCAGAAGCGTTTTGTTTCCACGCCGCCAACCAAAACCTTCGCCGACAAGCTGACCGTGAGCGCCGGCGGACTGGAATTGCGCCTGTATTATTTCGGCCGGGCCCATACGGACAACGACATCGTCATTCATATCCCGAAACTCGGCGTTCTCTTTACCGGCGACCTCTTCCATACCGAATCCATCAGTTCCACGGCCGCCCAGCGGCCGCTCGACATCCCGCGCTGGCTGGCCGTCCTGGATGAAGTGCTCAAGACCGGCAAGGGGGTGCGGACGGTTGTCGGCGGTCACATGCTTGTCTACAGCCGGGAATGGCTGGACGCCCAGCACCGCTACATCAGGGACCTTTGGACTGCCGTGAAGCAAGCCAAGAAAGAGGATGTATCGTTGGCGGCATTGCGCGCGAAACTGCCGCTCGAACCCGCCTTCGCCTACCTGGCGCCCTACTTCGACCTGAAGGCCCAGCCGAACATCGACCGCCACCAGGCGAACATCCTGGATTACTGGCGGGTGGGGCTGCGGCCGGCCGGTGCCGAGATCGAACGGGTCATGCGCCAATCCGGGCCTGACGCGGCGCGCGCCCGCTTTCAGGAGCTCCTGGCCGCGGGCGAGCGGGAATTTTTCATCGACGAAACGGAGTTCAATGCCCTGGGTTACAGGTTCCTCCAGCAGGAAAGAAAGCCGGCTGAGGCGTGCGCCGTATTCGAAATGAACCGCGATGCCTTCCCCGGATCCTGGAACACTTGGGACAGCCTGGGCGAAGCGCTGCTGACGCAGGGGAAGCTGGACACGTCCGAAGCCTGCTACCTCAGATCGCTGGAGCTCAACCCCAACAGCCAGAGCGGGAAGGACACCCTCAACCGCATCCGCCTGGACTTCAAAAATGAGACGAAAGCGACAATGAAATTCGCCCCCGGACGGAAGACCAAGCTGAAAGGCCCCTACTTGGGCCAAATGCCTCCAGGCCTGGAGCCGTCGGTATTTGCCCCGGGCATCGTCTCCACGGCCGGCAACTTCGAATTCTCCATCGCCTTCAGCCCCGACGGCCGGGAGCTCTATTTCACCCGGCGCCAGGACCCGGGCGGATTGAACACGATGATGGTCTGCCGCTGGGAAAAAGACGGTTGGACCGCCCCTGAAGAAGCCGCATTCTGCAAAGGCTTCCCCAGCAATGAGCCTCATATCACTCCGGATGGGAAAAAGCTGTATTTCGGCTGCAACCGCCAGCCCCCGGGCGCGGACCGGGCCGAGTACGGGATATGGGTGACGGAACGGGCGGCAAGCGGGTGGGGCGAACCGCGCTACCACGGCCCGGGCATGTACGTCTCCTCGACTCAGCATGGCGACCTCTACATGACCGATGTGACCATGGCCGCCGGGGGCGGCATCATCATGTATCCACTGGTGAACGGAATATATCAGGCGCCGGTGAAACTTCCGGGTGCCGTGAACGAACCCGCGTGGGCATCCCATGCCTTTATCGCTCCTGACGAAAGTTATATCATTTTCGACTCCGATAATCGTCCGGGCGCCCAGGGCGGCGAGGGTGACCTGTACGTCGTGTTCCGCAACACCGACGGTTCCTGGAGCGACGCCTCAAACCTGGGCGACACGATCAATACCCCGGGGACAAATTTCTGCTCCATGGTGAGCCCGGACGGCCAGTATTTGTTATATTCGGCCAGCCGCGACATTTACTGGGTCAGCGCCGAGGTCATCCAAAGACTGCGGCCCGGCGCCGCTCCCCAGGTTTCCCTTAGCGAAGAAATTAAAAATACCGTCCTGGCGGGGGACCTGCCCCGGTTGCAGATGCTTCTGGCAAAAGACCCGGCACTGGTGAAAGCCAGGGATGCTCAGGGCCGGACGTTGATGCACCTGGCCGCGGCTGCGGGCGACCTAAAAATGGTCCGCTGGCTCATCGGGCACGGAGCCGAAATCGACGCGCGCACGGCGCAAATGTCAACACCGCTCATGCATGCGGCTCTATCAGGCAAAGCGGACATAGTACGGCTGCTCATTGCCAAGGGCGCGGACGTCGGCGCCAGGGACAGCTATCAGCGAACAGCCTTCATCCTGGTCGCCCGGGACAGAGGGGACGCCGACATGGCCCGTATCCTCCTTGACGCCGGCGCCGACATCAACGCCGCCGACCGCTGGAACGACACGGCTTTGAACCTGGCCGCCTGGCGCGGCTTCGGCGCTCTGATCGACCTGCTACTCGAACGGGGTGCCGAGCTTCCTGCCGACCCTCGCAAAAAGCAGCAGGGATTCATTTTGGCCATAGCCAATGGCCTGGAAAAACTTTTCGAACTGGTCTTGGCAGCGGGCGCGGACCTGTCTGTTACGGATGGATTGGGAGGCAATCTCCTACATGCCGCCGCCGACGGGGGATCCGAGCCCATCATGAAAGCACTGATCTGGAAAAAACTCGACCTGAACGGCAAGGACCGCAACGGCTGGACCCCCCTGCACCGCGCCGCCGAGCGCGGCTGGCTGCGGGCGGCATCGCTTCTGGTCGAGCATGGCGCCCGGTTGAACGAACGCACCCTAGCCGGAGAGACGCCCTACGACCTGGCCCTGGCCGAAAAGAACGCCGAGGTCGTTGACCTGCTGACCGCCAAAGGGGCAGAGCAGGGCCCGCCGCGGTTTCCCGAACTCCAGGGGGAATACCTGGGCCAGAAAAAGCCCGGCGCCAAGCCTGAACTCTTTTCCCCGGGCATCGTCTCCAGCCGCTTCGGCCTGCACAGCACGGCCTCGTTCTCTCCCGACGGCCGCGAGGTTTACTGGAGCCTGATGATCGATCCCCGGACTCCCGGCTACAGCATCGACCGGCTGATGGTCAGCCGGCTGCAGCACGGGCGCTGGACCTATCCGCAGATCGCGCCCTTCACCGGAGAAGGCAAGGATGCCGACGTTCCCTTTTTCACTCCGGACGGCAAAAGGCTCTATTTCATGTCCCGGAGGCCGCTGCCCGGAACAGATAAACCGAGCGACGAGCATATCTGGTTCATGGAACGGCAGGGAGACGGCTGGTCGGATGCCCGGCCCGTGGACGCTGCGGTGAACGATCTCCCCCATCATTGGCAGTTTTCGGTGGACAGGGATTACAACCTCTACTTTGCCACGACCATTGCCGGAGGGCAGGGAAAGAACGACATCTACTGCGCAAAATACGTCGATGGTCGCTATCAGGAACCCAAGAACCTCGGCGCCCCGGTCAACACCGCCGGCGGCGAGGAGATGCCCTTCATCGCCCCAGATGGGAGCTACCTTCTCTTTGCGAGAGAATTCGATCTTTTTGTCAGTTTCCGGGTCAAGGACGGTTCCTGGAACGTTCCGGTCAGTCTGGGTCCGGAGATCAATTCGCAAGACATGGACCTGTGTCCGCTAGTGAGCGCCGACGGCAACTATCTTTTTTTCCTCAGCCGCCGCGGCGGCGAATCGCACACCTGGTGGGTATCGGCGAAGGTCATTGAGGACCTGAAGGCGATTGAAACCGCTCCGGCACTTTCGCAAATGACCTCCCTCGAACAGATCGACGACCTGGCCGGAGCCTATTTCGCCCTGGGGCAGATCGACAAGGCCGTCGAAGCCTTCGAATACGCCAAGTCCAGGTTCCCCGCCGAGCTGTATACCATCATCCGTCGTCTCGCCTTCTATCACGCCCAGGCCAGGCAATTCGACAAGGTCATGGACGACTGGGAGCTGGGGCAATCCAAAGGTCTGTTCTTCCCGGCCGAGAGCAAGCTGTACGAGCCGCTCTTTCAGACCGAGCGCTACCGCAAATTCCTTGCCGCCAATAAGGAGCTCCTCAACACGGCGCTGAGCAACGCCAAGGCGAAATACGATGTCGTCCTTCCTGAAAGCTACGACAGCAAAAAGAAATACCCCCTTTTCATCGTCATGCACGGCAACAACATCAACACGGCCGTCATCAAACCCAAGTGGAAGCTGGACAAGCTCGCCGGGCGCGTCATCCTGGCCTTCCTCCAGTCTTCTCAG
The DNA here is from genome assembly GCA_026393795.1 of Candidatus Aminicenantes bacterium. Taxonomy (NCBI): domain Bacteria; phylum Candidatus Aminicenantota; species Candidatus Aminicenantota bacterium. Next base: position 18,899 of record JAPKZL010000320.1, read on the forward strand.
GTCAGCGGCTCCGAATCGTTCATCTGGGATGACCTGCCGGCCGGCCGGCGCGACATCGCCGCCTTTTATGCCTGGCTGCAGAACAAGTACAGAATCGACAGGTCAAACATTTTGATCGGCGGCTTTTCCGGCGGCGCCGCCATGGCCATCGATGCGGCGCTGCGCCAGGCCGTCCCGGCCAGGGGATTCATCGCCCTGTGCCCGGGGGGCGTCCTCCCCGGACGCGCCGACATGGAAATTTTCAAGAAGGCGGCCCGAAAGAACATCACGGGCCAGATCATCGCCGGCGAAAAGGACGACCCGGAGGAGGCGAAGGCGCTGACCGACCTGTTCGCCGAGGGGGGGCTGCGCATCGGCTTGAACATTGTCCCCGGCTTGGAGCACACTTTCCCCGCCGACCTGCCCGCACGCCTGGACAGCGCCGTTGATCTCATTCTGAAATAATGGGTTCCGCAAATGAAACAGCGGATCCAAAACCAATTAAAAGCGGAATCGATAAAAAAAGGACCATGAAAATAAAAACATCCGACTGTTTCCTGCCGCTCGTGGCAGTGAGTATCGTCCTCATTTTGGTTGTAGCCATGGGCGCCCAGACTCAGCTGGCCGAGCAACCCCCGCTGATCCCCCGTTCGATCATTCTCGAGGAGTCGGAGCGCGGCAACCCGGAGCTCTCACCCGATGGGAAAATGATCGCCTACAGTGCCCAGTACAATGGCGTGGCCAACATCTGGGTGCAGACAGTGGGAAAAAACGACGATCGGGTGGTGACCCAGGACGCTAAAAACGGTATTCCCTATTGCTTCTGGCAGGCGGACGGCGAACATGTGCTCTACTTCCAGGACCAAAGTGGTGATGAGAACAGCCATCTGTTCCAGACCGATATCCATACGGGAACAACGCGTGAGGGCAGCCTATGTGACCAAGCCCGATAACTCCGCCGAGATCCGCGTTCGCGACAGCAGCAAGGATCCCTGGAGAACCCTCATTTCCTGGGGGACCGACGAGATGAATTCCGACTATACGGGAGTCGCCGGGTTCACTGCCGACAATGCCAAAATCTGGGTCATCGCCAGTCTCGGGGCGAACGCGGAGCGCCTGCTGGAGGTTAACCCGGGCACGGGCGAAAGAAAGATATTGAGCGAGGATTCCCAGTTCGATACCAGGGGGCTTATGGTCAATCCGCTGCGAAACACGCTGGAGGCCGTAGCCTACGAAAAAGAGCGCAGGACCTGGATTTTCTTTGACCCTCTGATCCGGGCAGATTTCGAGATCCTGGCAAAGGTTCGGGCGGCGGACATCTCGATCCGCGGCCGCGACCGATCGGACAAGATCTGGCTGGTCAAATTCGCCGCTTCCGACAGCCCGACGACTTACTACCGCTATGACCGAGCCGCCAAGAAAGCCAACTATCTCTTTTCCGAAGATCCGAAGTTGGAAAACTTCCCACTTGCGAAAAAGCAACCCATCCAATTCAAATCTCAAGACGGCATGACCATTTACGGCTATCTCACTTTGCCGCTTGGCCTACCCCCGAAAAATCTTCCGCTCGTGGTCCAGGTGCATGGAGGCCCCTGGACCCGCGACAACGGGGACCTTGATTTCCCCGTGCAGTGCCTGGCCAACCGCGGCTATGCCGTACTGCAAGTGAATTTTCGCGCTTCAACGGGCTACGGCAAAACGTATCAGAACGCCGGCAACCTGGAGTGGGGCGGCAAAGTCATCCAGGACCTTGTGGATGGCAAAAATTGGCTTGTCGCCCGCGGCATCGCCGACCCCAGGCGAACGGCCATTGCGGGTGGAAGTTTCGGCGGCTTTGCCGTGCTGGCCGCCATGGCTTTCCACCCTCGGGAATTCATCTGCGGCATCGCTGTCAACGCCATCAGTGATGCCAATCTCTTTTTTGCTTCCATGCCTCCACATTGGACGGTGGCCAAGGCGAGGTTCGAAACGCGCATGGGCAAGGATCCGGAGTTCCTCAAAGGGATCAGCCCGCTGTATAAGGCCGACCGGGTTGCATGCCCGCTTTTAATCATGCATAACGCCAACGATGTGCGGGTCAAGCTGGAACATGCCGAGCGCATGGTTGCTGCCCTGAGAAAGTACGGCAAAGAAGTCACTTTCCTGGTTTTCCCGGATGCCGGGCACGTGGGTGGAGGAGCCTATGCGAATTTTTTGAGACGCTGGGCGGCCATCGAGGACTTCCTGGGCAAGCACCTCGGCGGCCGCGCCGAGCCTCCCAACGAAGCGGAAAAGTGGGACCAGCTCATGAAGTGAATTGGGATAACATGAACACCCATGCCATTATCCGGGCCTGTTTTTTTTCCATCCTCCTGCCACTTTTATTCACGAGTACGGCACCCGCCCAAGAGCCGCATCCCGCGTGGCGGACGGAATCCATCGACCTGGCCGTCGAAATCGATCCGGACCGTGGCGTGCTGAAGGGAGATGCCGGGCTGCAGCTTAAAAACCTTGGCGCCGGCGATGACGAGATCCTTTTGACCCTCAACCATCAGCTGCGGGTGGAAGCGGTTATGGATGAATGCGGCCGCCCTCTGTCTTTCGAGCAGAGTGAGGACAGCCTCGCCGTTCGTCCGCAGGAGCCGCCCTTTGGAACGGAGCTGCGCACCATCCGCATCCGTTATTCCGGCCGCTTTCTTGAACGGATCCCCGAACTCGACCTGCGCAACGCCTGGATCGGCGGCAAAATCTCCTATGCCTTCTGCAGCAGCCGCTGGTATCCGCAAGCGCCCGACCCGTTCCGCCGCTGCCGGGGAAGGATCGCCTATCTTGTCCCCGGGAATTGGACCGTGGCCAGCTCGGGCAGGCTGACGGCCACGGAAGAAATTCGCGGCGCGAAACGGTGCACCTTTGTCGTCGCCTCCCCGGTCGAGTTCTCCTTCGCCGCCGCCGACTTCGTCCATCATCGCGAAAACATCGACGGCCTGGAAGTGGGCGTTTTCCTGCTCAAGGGCGACCGGAATAAGGTGGACTATTATCTGGGCAACTGCAGCAAAATGATCGCTTACTTCAAGAAACTCTACGGCTTCTTTCCTTACGAGCGCTACGATCTGATCGAGCTGCCGCAGGAGATGCTGGGCAAGACGGGCGCCGCCTGCTATGAAAGCCTGACCTTTTTCCCGGAGTCGCTGCTGCCCAAGCGCTTTTTTTACGCTCCGGTCTTCGCGCATGAGATCAGCCATTGCTGGTGGGGGAATTGCGTTCGCGGCGCGGAGGGGCCGGTCATCAACGAGGGCCTGGCGCAGATTTCGATGGGGCTCTATCTCGAGGAAACCCTCGGCAGCAAATTTTTTTGGAACCTGCTGAAGGATGGCGCGCCGCAGTTTCTGTACCTGCATTCGGCGCGGTTGTTCTTCCGGGCCCTGCAAACGGCCAAAGTCAAAGACAAGTCGCTCGAAGCCCTGCTCATGCGCGGTGAAGACCTGGAACTGGGGATCCCGGCCAAGGACAAGTTCACCACCCTGCATATGCTGGCCAACAGCAAGGGGTTCTTCGTCTTTGCCATGCTGCGCGAGCTGATCGGTCCCGAGCCCTTCAAGCAAGGCCTGAGGACAACTCTGGAGGGTTTTTCCTGGAAAACC
>JAPKZL010000321.1 GCA_026393795.1 Candidatus Aminicenantes bacterium
CAGAAAGGAGAAAACAATATCAACATTGTTTTCGGCAGCCTTCTGGCGCCTTATTTGCAGAAAGAACTGAAAGAGCGGGTGAGCCGCGGCGAAGGCCTGATCTACATTGCCGACAGCATCCTGGCGGATACGTATATGCAGGAACTGAGCGGCGTCAAGGTGCGCAGCCTGCCGGCGGTGCAGCGCGAGAAAAACATCACCCTTTTGCCGGGCTTGCTCGGCAGCGGCGGCAGCGCAGTGCTGCTTGCCAACTGCAAGCTGATGCTTGAAGTTTTAACTGCCGACACCCAGGTGGTCGGTGAGACGAAGATTGGGAAAAAACCGCTGCTGGCCTATCACGAGTACGGACGCGGCAAGGTGTTGACCATTTGCGTGCCGCTGGAGTGGAGTTTGGGTGGCGACATGTTTGCCCGGATGGTGCTCAACGCCGTCAATCTCTTCAACCAGGAAGTGTTCAGCCGATCGGATCTGGCGCGGGTCATGCCCATGGAGTTGCGGATCAAGAACAACACCAGTGCCGACAAAGTGTTCCGCGTGCAAGAGATAATCCCGCAAACCGCGACCGCTTACGGTTTCAATCCGCAGCCGCTGTCTGGGGAAGGAATCAAGTGGGACGTCAATTTGAAGGTCAACGAGGAGAAAGTGATCAGTTATTGGCTGCAGCTACCCGATGCTATCGGCACTTTTGATATCAAGAGTGAAATCTACAATGGCGCGCAGAAAGTTGACCAGGCGCTGCTCACTTTTGAGGTGGTGCAGAAGGTTACTGACCGGGTGGTCGAGATCATTACCGAAATCAATGTCAACGGCGATACGCAGGCAAAAAAGGCCATAGCGCCACTGAACCGGATCAGAAACCGCGGCAAAGATGACGCCCTGACGCTGTTGTTGAATCTCGACGATGCCATCCAGGCCACGGATCTGGTCGGCAAATCCACCATAGAAGCGGCAGTGCTCTGGCGCCAACAGCTACAAAATGTCATGATGGCATACGCCCGCAATCTCTATGACAAGATTAAAAACCTCGGGCCGTTCGAATTGTCCGCTTTCGGCAGCCGTTTTCAGGAGTAGGGTGAATAGGTACGCCAAATGAAGCAACAGTACTTTTTTTTCCTGATAATTTTGATTATGTGCGGTTGCGCCACGGGGGGGGTGAGTTTCCGCAAGGCGGAGCAGCTCAGGAGCGAGGAAAAGTACCCGGAGGCCATCGAGAACTATATCAAGGCGGCCACGCGCAGCCCCAATGAAGCTCGCTTCCGGCTCAAGTTGATCGAGGCCACAATAGAAGCCTCGAATTACTACTACCGCCAAGCTCTGCAGCATATTAAGGAAAAAAATGAACAACTGGCGCTGCTGGAGCTTGACAAGGCGCTGGAATACAACCCGGCCAACAGCCTGGCCAAGGCCGAGAAGAAGCAGCTGCTCATCCTGTTCGATCCCAATTTCAGGAACAGCAAGCTGGCCATCGCGCTGGAGGAGATCACTTTTTCCCAGGCCCTGGACCGTATATGCCTAATGAAGGAGCTTTTCTACAAAGTGCTTGATGAGAAGACCATCCTCATCATCCCCGATACCGAGGCCAAACACAAAATATACGACGAGCAGATCATCAAAAATTTCTACCTATCCAACCTGAATGCCGAAGAATGCGTCAAACTGATCACCCGGGTGGCGAAGATCAAGAATATCTCCTCCGATCCGACCCACAATTCAATCACGGTGCGCGAAACGGAGGACCGGGTGGCGCTCGTGGAGAGACTGATCAATTTTTATGACAAGAGAAAAGCCGAAGTCATGATGCAGGTCGAAATCCTGGAGGTGAACAAGGACAAGCTGCGCGAGTATGGCCTAGAGCTTTCGCAGTACCAGATCAGCCAGGGGATCACCACGGTCGGGGATGCCAAAAACGTCAAGGGAAACCGCTTTTACTACTTGGACGCCTCGGACTTCAATTTCACCTTTCCCTCGATACTGTACAAGCTGCTGGAAAGCGACAGCGATTCCAAGATGATGGCGCGGCCCCACGTGCGCGGGCTGGACGGAGACAAGGTCGAGATCAAGCTGGGCGACAAGGTCCCGGTGCCGCGCACCACCTTCATGCCCTTTGCCACCGGCGGGGTGGAGCAGCAGCCGATCACCTCGTTCGATTTGCAGGACGTGGGCATTGAAATCGGAATCACGCCGACCATCCACCATGACGCCGAAATCACCCTGGAACTGGATTTCAAGCTGACGTTCATCACCAGCCCCGGCAGCACCACCATTCCTCCAACCATCGGCAACCGCTCGGTGAAGACGACCCTCAGGCTCAAGGATGGGGAGACCGGGGTCATGGCCGGATTGCTGCGCGATTCCGAGCGCAACTCGCTGAAGGGCTTTCCCGGCATCGCCAAAATACCGATCCTCAGGGATATTTTTTCATCTAACATGAGGCAAATTTCCCAAACTGATATCATTTTGAGCATCACGCCGCATATTCTGCGCATGCCCGACATTACCGAAGAAGATCTCCTGCCCATCCTGTCGGGAACCGAGGATAACGTGCATTTGAAAAAAAAGTGATCAATGATGATCAAACCGATTAAAATTGCTGCGGGCTTGCTGGCCCTTTTGCTGCTCGTGATCATGCCGGCCTGCGAAAAAGTGCCTTTTTTTGCCGTGGAAGGGGCCACGCTCATCATTTCGTCCGACAAGGGCCAGTTGAAAACGAGGGGCGACAAGGCCATTATCACGGTCATTGGCTTCAATACCGACGGCGAAGTCCTGCATGACCACACCTTGGTTACGTTCACAGCGACGCTTGGGACGATCACCGCCGCGGTCGAGTTGATGCAAGGGCAGGCGACGGCTGAATTTGTTTCGGGCGACCGCAACGGCATGGCCGAGATCACGGCGCGTTCCGGCACGATCGTCGCCACGCCAACGCCATTGAACATTCAAATTGGCACCGGCAGTGTTGAGATCCTGACCATTCAAGCCAATCCGACGGTTCTCAAGCCTGGCGGCGGACGTTCGCTGATCAATGTCTATGCATTTGACAAAGCCATGAATCCGCTGGCCGACATTCCGATTATTCTTTCGACCAGCTATGGAATCCTTGATCACGGCAACAGCGTTCGCCTGACCGATGCCAGCGGCAGGGTGAGCGATTATCTAAACACGGAAAAAACCGCCAAGGTGACCGCCGAATCGGGCGCCAAGAAAGCGGAGATCGAAGTGAAAGTGGAAGCGAATGAATTGCCCGTGGCCGAATTTTCCATATCGCCGGTCAAGCCGACCGTGGGTGGAACGGTTTACTTCAACGCTAGCCTGAGCGTAGATCACGACGGCAGGATCGTCAGCTGGAGCTGGAATTTCGGCGACGGCGCCAAGGCCAGCGGGCAGGAGGCTTCCCACATATATGATGTGGCGGGAACCTATACCGTCACGTTGAAGGTCGTCGACGACAGCGGCGGCAGCGATGCCTGCGAGAAAACCGTCACGATAAGCGAATAACCAAATCGTCTTCAATCGAACCAGGGTTCCAAATTGGGATAATTATAATCACAATATTGATTTGAAATCTGGTAAAAAACACCTCATAGACTTCAACTGAAAACCATGATAAAATAACTCTAATGCGCCTGTAGCTCAATGGATAGAGCGTTGGCCTCCGGAGCCAAAGGCTATGGGTTCGAATCCCGTCAGGCGCGAACTTTATTCTCAATTCGATCTGTATATGGGTTCGAATACAATCACTATGCGTTCCAAGTTATGTAAGTCTGGAACGCATCTAGTGATTGTATATTGGCGCTAGATGATTTCCCAACTTTTCGACCTTGGGGAAATCATAGCGCCAATATCCCGTCAGGCGCGCACCACTTATTGCCTCATCTAAAAATCTACCTGAAATGCGATTCGTTGCCTCATGAAAAAAACTACCTGAAAAGTAGGAAAATGACATCCACAGCAGCAGGCAAGAGGCCTGGTGAGCGAGGTGTCAGCAATGGGGTTAACAATGG
>JAPKZL010000322.1 GCA_026393795.1 Candidatus Aminicenantes bacterium
GGCCGCATTGTCATCACCGGCAGCTACCGGCTGTACGGCTACCAGTCGATCGTGTTCATCGAAGGCATCCAGTCACTGGCCTTCAAGAAATTCAAGCTCGACAAGGGGCTCAACGAGTCGACCGACAACGGCTTCGGCATCGAAAAAATATGGTTCTATCCGTCGCAGGGCCTGGTCGTCAACAGCCATCTGCTGCTGGAAAAAACCATCAAGCATGGCCTGTTTAAAAGCGTTTCGGGGCTTGATCTGAAGTACGATCTTTTGGGCGACGAGGTGGTCGGCTCGCGTCTGAAGGCCAATCTCAACTCGCTCAATTCCCTGGCCCTCACCCCGAAGAGCACGCTGAGCATCAATGTCAGCTACCTGACCGACAATATGCTCAACGCCTCCCTGAACTTCAAAACGCAGTGGACCCCTTCCTTCAATTGCGAGCTGCTGGCCGATTACAGCCTCACCGCCGCCAAGAAGCAAGAATTGTGGCTGCGCCTGCGCTCGGGGCTGAACGCCAAAGTGCTCGGCCATGTCTCGTTGAACCTGGCCTATGAGCTGGACAAGCAATACCTGCTGGAACTATCCTGGCAGAACCAGGCGCTGAAGCACTTCGTCATCTCAGCGCAGCATTCGAGCTCCAAGCTCCTCTATGACCCGGAACAATACAACCGCCTGAGCAATTCGGGCTTTTCCCTTTCCTATTCCAACAAGCTGTTCAACCTGGTCGCCGATTACTCCTTCCACAAGGACCTGCTGCTCGACCAGAGCCAGGCCAACCCGCAGATCCGCCTCAATGTCACCCCTTTCCGCCTTTACAACGGGCTGTTGCAGGTGAATTTTTTCTCCAGCTTCATCGTCAACCAGCTGAACAACCGCGGGGTGCGGGACGACTTCAGCAAGGCGAACATGGGCCTCTCCCTGCAAAGCGAAAAGATCCAGCTGGGCCGGGGGCCGGAGATGTCCTTTTCCCTGGCCGCCGAACAGCTGCTCGACCAGGAGCCGGAGAACAATTTCACCTCGCTGGGCACCATATTCAAGCTCAGCCAGAGCCTGACCGATTTCGCCGATTTCAATTTCCTGTACAATTACCAGACTCGGCGCAAGACCGAGAAATGGTTCATCCAGGGCACGACCTCGCAGGACTGGTCGGCGGTGCTGAAGCTGAAGGAGAAGGCCGACCGCATCCAGGGCTGGGTTTCCCTGTCCTATGACACCAAGGCCGGCCATTTCACCAGCGGCTTGCTCGATTGTTCGGTGGCCATCATCAAGAACTGGCATATCCAGACCCAGATGAACTACGATTTTGTATTCAAGAACTTCAGCTATGACTTGTACTTGATTCGCCGCGCCGGCCGCATCATGATCCGCGGTTCGTACCGCTCGCTTTCCAAGCAGTTCCTACTGGAAGTGCTGCCCAACTGAATGGACCTGCTGACTGTTTTCTCAATTGCCTGGGGGCTGTCCATGGACGCCGTGGCCGTCTCCCTGGCCAGCGGCTGCGCCGCCACGAAGGTCACCCTGCGCCCGGCCTTGCGCATGGCTTTCTTTTTTGGGCTCTTCCAGACGCTGATGCCGGTGCTCGGCTGGCTGGCCGGCCTTGGTTTCAAAACGGCCATCGCCAGCTTCGATCACTGGCTGGCATTCGGCCTGCTCCTTTTCATCGGCGTCAAAATGATGCTCGAGGCGCGCCGCGCCAACGAATGCCGTCCCCGAACCAGCCTGCCAAGCCTGCCGGTGCTGCTGGGACTGGCCGTGGCCACCAGCATCGACGCGTTGGCCGTCGGGCTCAGCTTTTCGCTGCTGGCCGTGGATATCATCACCCCGGTTTTGATCATCGGCCTGGTGACCTTCCTGCTCTCCTTCCTGGCCGTGCTGGCCGGCCGCAAGTTCGGAGCGCTGATCGCCGGCAAAGCGGAAATCCTGGGAGGACTGGTCCTGATCGCCATCGGCTTCAGGATACTGATCAGCCATCTGCGCGGAGGCTGAAGGATGAAAAAAAAGGAACGAGTTCTCTCTCCCTTTTCCGGGCTGAAATCGGCCCTGCGCGCCTTCCGCTACCGCAACTACCGCCTGTATTTCGGCGGTCAGGGCATCTCCCTGACCGGGACCTGGATGCAGCAGGTGGCCATGGGCTGGCTGGTCTACCGCCTGACCGGCTCCGCCTTCTACCTGGGCGTCGTGGCCTTTTTCGCCCAGATCCCCGTCATTTTCATGGCGCCCCTGGCCGGCGTTTTGGCCGACCGCTGGGACCGGATGCGCCTGATGCTGCTGGCGCAGACCCTGGCCATGGCCCAGGCTTTCCTGCTGGCGCTGCTGATGCTCAGCAAGGTTATCGTCCCCTGGCACCTGCTGCCACTGGCTTTTCTCCTTGGCGTGGCCAACGCCATCGACGCCCCGGCCCGCCATTCCATGGTCGTGCAAGTCGTCGAGAGGAAGGAAGACCTGGGCAACGCCATCGCCCTGAACTCGGCCATGTTCAACGGCGCCCGCCTGGTCGGCCCGCCCATCGCCGGCATCCTGGTCGGCGTGGCCGGCGAGGGGATCTGCTTCCTGATCAACGGCCTCAGCTATCTGGCGGTGATTTTCGCCCTGCTGGCCATGAGGCTCACCCCCAGGGAGCGCAAGGGGAAGGGCATCGGCTTCTGGCCCGAGCTGCGCGAGGGGTTCACCTACACGTTCGGATCGCAGCCGATCCGCCTGGTCATCTCCCTCATCGCGTGGGTCAGCATGGTCGGGGTCTCCTACGTGACTCTGATGCCCGTCTTCGTGCGTCGGGTGCTGAACGGCGGCCCCAACAGCCTGGGTTTCCTGCTGGGAGCAGTGGGTTGCGGCGCCCTGTTGGGAGCGCTGGCCCTGGCTTCGCGCCAAGGCACGCGCGGGATCGAAAAATCCCTGACCGGGGGCTCGGCGCTCTTCGGCATGGGCCTGGTCGCCCTCTCCCAGGCACGCCATTTCTGGCAGGCCATGCCGCTGATGCTGTTCATCGGCCTGGGCATGATGGTGCAGATGGCGTCGGCCAACACTTATATCCAGCACCTGATCAGCGATGACAAGCGGGCGCGGGTGATGAGCATCTACACCATGGCCTTCATGGGCGCCACCCCCATCGGCAGTTTCCTGGTCGGCGTCCTGGCCAGCGTCGTCGGGGTCCGGCTGACAATCGCCGTCGGTGGCATGCTCTCCCTGGCCGGGACGCTGGTCTTCGCCTCGAGATTCCTGCCCCTGCGCGGGCGCCTGGAAAAGAGCGCCTGACGGCTGGATATATCGATGCACTAGGACCGCACATGTGCGGTCCCTACATAACCATCCTTTATTTGATGGAACGCATGTATGCGTTCCCTACATGATGATATCTAATTAAATAAATTTTCGAATTCTTTGTCATTTTTGGACCAAATTGTTGGATTTTCCTTGATGTATTGGCGAATTTGGACTAATTCCTTATAGTTATTAATCATATGGTCGTAAAAAGATTTTTGCCAGGCAAAATATTCGTTCGTTTGATCTTTATTGATTTGCCGCGTGACTGAGGCTTTGAAAGTTTGGATGATTTTTGATAAATCCATTTTACTCCGGTTAGAGAACTGATTGCTGAAATGGGAATGAATAATCTCATCTCCAGCCTTAGCTAGAATCACAATAATTCCATGAACGTGATCGGGCATTATCACGAAATCGTCCAATTTGACCTGTGGGAAATGAGTGGGAATTTCCAGCCAGCATGTGTTTGTGATTTTACCCAATTGTGAAAACTCGATTTTACCATTGGCGATTTTCCCGAAACAATTGGCTTCTTTGTTTTTTATACATATTGTCACGAAATAGCATCCTCGAGCTGAATAATCATATCTGGGCATGCGATTGGGCTTGCGCTGACGGATCAGAAATTACATTTTAATAAATTATGAAGGGTCAGATTAAAAAACGCAAATGAAAAAAGATTGATTGAAAATTTGTTGTAGGGAACGCACATGTGCGTTCCTTTTTGTTTTGGAAAGAGATCTTTTTCCGTAGGGAACGCAAATTTGCGTTCCCTTCTTTTGGCACAGTTTGGCAGCAACCTGGAAATAAGGTAGAATAGGTGCATGAACAAAGGCGCGGTGGTGTTGTTTTCCGGAGGCATCGATTCGACCACGGCCCTGCACTGGGCGCTGAGGGAATTCGGCGTCGTGCGGGCGCTGACCATCGATTACGGCCAGAAGCACCGCATCGAGGTGCCCATGGCCAGGACGATCGCCAGCACTTTAAGCGTTGTCCATGACGTCGTGACGCTGCCGCTGCAAAGCCTGTTGCGTTCGGCCCTGCTCGACGATGGCTCGGCCATTCCCGATTCGCTGGCCCAAGCCCGCGCCGAAGCCGGACCGCCGTCGACCTATGTTCCTTTCCGCAACGGCATCTTCCTTGCCCTGGCGGCGGCGTATGGCGAGTCGCATTCCTGCCGCCACCTGGTCACCGGTTTCAACTCCATTGACAGCCCCGATTATCCCGACACCACCGTTGCCTTCAGCAAGAAAATGGCGGCGGCCATCAACCAGGGCACGTCGGCCAGCACGGGCGGGGGCAAATTCGCGATCCACACTCCCCTGAGCGGCCTGGATAAAAAAGAGATCATTGGGCTCGGCCTGAGCCTGGGGGCCGATTTTTCACGTTCGATCTCCTGCTACCGCGGCCGGGAGCTTCCCTGCGGACGCTGCCCGTCCTGCGATATCAGGGCCCGGGCTTTCGCGCAGCTGCGGCTGGAAGATCCCCTGCTGGCGCGACTGAAAAAGGAGGGCAAGGCATGAGCTGGGAACTGGTCGTCAAGCAAAAATTTTCCGCGGCACACTTCCTCCTCCACTACAGTGGCAAGTGCGAAAATATGCACGGGCACACGTTTGAAGTAGAGGTATATTTCCGCACCGGCGAGCTGGACAAGTCTGGCGTTTCCATCGATTTCGGCGCGATCAAGGAATATCTGCGCCAGTCCGTTCCCGATCACAAGGTGCTCAACGAGGTGTTCCCGTTTTCGCCTTCGGCCGAAAACCTGGCCAGGTACTTTTTCGAGCAGTGCAAGAAAAAGTATCCGGTCAGCAAGGTCATGGTCTGGGAATCGGAGGACGCCGGGGCCGCTTATGCTGAAGATCAATGATATTTTCTGGTCGCTGCAGGGGGAGGGGCTGCGCGCCGGGGCGCCGGCCGTATTCATCCGCCTGAGTGGCTGCTTGCTGCGCTGCCCCTATTGCGACACGCCCAACGCCTGGTCAGCGGGCCGGCGGATGAGCGTGGCAAAGATCGAGGCGGCTGTCGAGGAGTTGAAACGATCCTTCCCTGAGTCGCGTCTGGTCATCACCGGCGGCGAACCCTTGCAGCAGGACCTCAGGGAGTTGCTCGCCCGCTGCCACCAGAAAAAATATTTCGTAGCCGTGGAAACCAACGGCCTGCACTTCCAGGACCTGCCTTTCGATTGGTGGACGGTCTCGCCCAAGGATGTGGCGGACTACCGCGTCCATCCGCGCTTGTGGGCGCGCGCCGCCGAAATCAAGTTGCTGGTGACCCCCGCCCTGGACCTGGAGGTGCTGGAAAGCATCCGCCGGCAGACTCCGGCCGCGATCATCCTGCAGCCCGAACACGGTCGGCCTGGCAAGTACCGCCATGCCTTCGAACTGTTCCACGCCGGCCAGCGCCGCGGCATCGCCAACCTGCGTCTGGGGGCGCAACTACACAAAATCTACCGCGTTCCCTAGGCGGGATGTAAAAAAAATTTTTTTTCTTGCATTTTGCTTATTTTTGTCTTATAATACCTTTGATTGAGTTGGTGAATGTATCAAGTTTTAGAAATTTTGTTGGTTTGCCGAAGATCCCCGCAAGAGATGGACAAATCCTCAATTCATCGCTGAAAAGGAATTTCCATATTCAATGGGTTTGGAAAACCGGATGAAATTCAAAGCTGGTTATTCACAAATTATAAAACTCAAATCGGAGGATTTATGAACATTTACGTCGGAAATTTGCCGTGGGAGATCACGGAAGAGGATCTGCGCAAGGCTTTTGAAGAGTTCGGCCAGGTGGCATCAGCGACCATCATCAAGGACAAATTCACCAATAAGCCGAGAGGTTTTGGTTTTGTCGAAATGCCCGAAAAGACGGAAGCCGAAGCCAGCATCAAAGCCCTGAACGGAAAAGAACTGAAGGGCCGGGCCATGAAAGTGAACGAGGCCAAGCCCAAAACCGAAGGCGGCAACCGCGAACGCGGCGACCGTTTCGGCGGCGGCGGCAACCGCTGGTAAGCTCGGCTTGCCGGCTGTTTAAAGCCAAGAACTAGAAAACAGTTCGAAAATTAGGGGACGGTCCCTCCGGGGGCCGTCCCTTTTTTTTTTAATTTTTTCCGCCGTTTTCGGCAACGGCGCCCTGGCCGGCGCGCGTACCCCGCTGCAGCGCTAAAAAACCCAGCGCCAGCAGGATTCCCAGCCCCCCGCAGCCGAACCATAGGACCTCCGGGGAGAAGCGAGCGTAAATCCTCGCCCCGGCCAGTGGGCCGACCATGAAGGCTAGGGAAAAGGAGACCCCGAACAATCCCATATGCCGGCCGCGGTTGCCTTCGTGCGAGCGGTTGGCGATCTCGCTGGTCAGCAGCGGCATGCTGAGCATCTCGCCCATAGTCCAGACGGCCACGGTCACGGCGGCATAGGGGAAGCCGCGCCCCAGCGGGGTGAGGGCGAAGCCCAAGCCGTTCAGCAATGCACCGACGGCGATGACCTTCAAGGGGGCGAAGCGACGCAGCCCGTGCAGCAGGACCATTTCGAAAAGGACGATCATTACCGTGTTGATGGCCAGGAGCTGGCCGATGCGGCTCTCGGCGAAGCCGAAGCCCGAGTGCATGTAAAGTGGATAGGTGCTGAACAGCTGCGAAAAGATCATGCCGATGCCGAAGGTCATGGCGAAGATAGACAATAAGTGGCGCCTGGTCCCGGGAGCGGGCGCAGCGGACGTCGGACCCGTTTCCGCGGGCCGGGGTTCGGCCGGTTCGTTCTTGAAGAAAACGTTGAGAATAACCACGGCGGCCAGGCTGGTCAGGCCGTCGACCCAGAACAGAGCGCGGTAGTTCCACATAGCCAGGAAGCCGCCCACGACCGGCCCGATGGTCACTCCCAGGTTGGCCGCCAAACGGTTGAGGGCAAAGCCCCTGGTGCGAATCGCTGCCGGGCACTCCCTGGCCATGGCCGTGATGTTGCCCGGCAGTAAAGCCTCGGCGAAAATGCCCTGCAGGAAAGCCGCGGCCAGCAGCGCGGCGTAAGCTTGCAGGTAACCCATGACGATGAGGTTCAGCCCGCCCAGCAGCAGGCTCAGGCGCTGCACGGCGGTGGAGCCCAGCCGGTCGCAGAGGACTCCGCCCAGCCAGGCGCCGAGAAGGCAGCCGAAACCGTAGGCACCGACCACCTGCCCGGCCTGGAGCAGGCTGAAGCCCAGTTTGCGGGTCAGGTACAGGGTGAGGAAGAAAAGGACCATCGAGCCGCTGCGGTTGATGAATTGGACCAGCGACAGGAGCCAGGCGTTGCGCGGCAGCCCGCTGTAGGCGCCGCGGTAGAGGGTGGAAAGCCTGCTTTTCATCCGTTACAGGTTGCCGCAGGGGAGGCGGAAAGGGCAGTACGAGCAATGGCGCTCATCGCCGCGGTTGGCCACGAAATGGCTTCGCAAATAGAGGTCGCGCAGGACTTCCTGCAGGTCGGCGTGGAATGCTTCCATGGCCAGCCGTTTTTCCTCCTGGGTGAAGGGGCGCGGGTTGCGGCCGCCGCTGGCAAAAATGCCCTGAACCATGGTTGTGCCCTTATCGCGCAGGAACACGTAGGCCGCGTCCAGTTTTTCCCAGGCCTTATCCTTCTCCCGGCCCAGGAGCATGAGATAAATCTGCAACTGCATCCCCGGGTATTTCTGCCGGAAGGCGGCCAACGCCTCCAGGCTCTCCTTATCTTCCCGTTGGTACAGGCCGCTCAGGTCCAGGCTGTCATTCATGCGGATCCTGGGCGGGAAGGGCGCCCCGGTCTTGTAGTCGATGACGCGCAGCGAATCTCCCTCGCTCTCCCAGCGATCGAGCCGGCCCCGCAAACGCACCGGCTGCTTCAGCCCCGGGACCGCGAGCTCCATGGCCAGCGATGTCTCCAGCGCCTTGATCTGGATGCCATTGCCCTTCAGCCGTCGCCGGTCCTCGCGGATGAACAGGCGCAGCTGTTCCTTCAGGGTCCAGGCGCGGATCCGTTCCAAGCCATGCTGCGGGTCGAGGTGGAATTCGCTGAAGGCGGCATCGACGAACCGATCCAGCTCGATCTCCAGCGCGTCAAGCCCGACCGCGGCCATCGCCGCCGCGCTTTTGTATTTATCGTAAAACGCGCCCAGCGCCCGGTGGGCGATGGTGCCGATCAGCCCCCCTTCGCTTTCGCCGGCGAACTCCTCCCGCTCCTGCAGGCCAAGAACTTGATTGAAATAAAACTGCAGTGGGCAGCTGATGTAGGTTTCCAATGACGACGGGGAGAGCGCCAGCGAGTCCAGCGTGTCGAGTACGGCCTTGGTTTTCTCCGCCTTTTTGGTCACTGACTCGGGCAGGGCAAAGCGCAGAACCGTGTCCGCGGTTTCGATGGTATGTCCGGCCTGCTTTTCGACCTCGTAGGCGATGCGCTCGATGAAGCGGCTGCGCTCGCGATCCCGCCCTTCATCGCCGTCGCGCGGGTAGAAGATGTGCACGCGGCCTGCCGCCCCCAGCATGGCGAAGAAATTGAAGGCATAGATCTTTTCCCAGTCGCCGTGGTCGCGGATCCTGAACAGGGTGCGGATGTCGGCGGGGAGGATGGGGTCGTACTTCGCCGTGCCCGGCAGGACGCCCTCCAGGGCGTCGAGGACGACGATCTCGTCGAAGGCCAGGCCGCGGAATTCGAGCGGCCCCATCACCTGCACCCCCTTGAGCGGCGAACCCTCGAAGCGGATCGTGCGCCTGCGGAAATGGGCGCGCACCAGGGCGGCCATGCCGGCGATGCCGGCGCCGTGGAACGCCTCGCTGCGGGAAACCGCGAATATCTCCAGCTCTTCCAGGGCCGCCAGCGCAGCGGCGGCATATTCGTTCAAAAACAGGTGGGCGCTGCGGTTGCCCTGGCTGCCGACGCTTTCGATGGCCCGGCGCAGGAACCCCAGCAACCCGGTGAAGCTGTCGATCGCCGGCGGGATGAAGCGCTGGTGCATGCCGTCGACCTGGGCTTGTATGCCGGCGGCCAGCTCCGCTTCGGCGCGCTCACGGCGCTCGGCGATCTCCGCAGCGAGCGCCTGAGCCAGGTCACGGATGGTGAAGCGGACCAGGTTGCGGCCGTTGATGATGTCTTCGAGGATGTGAATCCCCCTTTTCAGCGGCTCGAGGCCGCTGCGCTCACCTGAGATCTTCACATAGGGATGGCGGACCAGCCGCAGGTAATCGCCGGCGGCGATCATGCCGTCGGCCAGGTTTTCGACGACGGCCAGCAGCGCCTCGACCAGCTGCATCATGGGCGTGCGCTCGAACGGGTAGCCCAGCGTGATGTTGAACGGCACCGGGGACTGGTCCTGGTCGAAGCGCGAGACGGCCCCCTGAACAAAGGGGATGAGCGTGGGCGGCGAGGGGAGGAGGACGGCGACTTTTTTCAACTGCTCCACGCTGCGGCCGCGGCATATGCTTTCCAATTCGCGGAAGGCGTGGAAGGCCTCGCTCTCCACGCCGTCGCAGGGGTGGATGGTCACCCGGCCGGCCAGATCGTTCCAGGGGCGCGAGACGGGAGCTGCCGGAGGCATTTCCAGGCCCAGGGCGCTGATGGTTTCGGCCTGCAGGTGAATGGGCGAGCGGGGGTTGCCCAGCGCTTTCGGGTCGGTGCGCAGGATGAAGCGTGCCCGGCATTCATGGATGAGGAAGCGGAACAGCTTCCTTTCGCAGGCATTGGTGGCGTTGAAGCCGCTGAGGATCCACGCCTGCGCCTGAGGAATCCGCAATTCGCCTTTTTCTGCCAGATCAGCCACGTCGCGCCACATCATGCCCTTGCTGGCCCGGCGCTTTTGCCGCAGGCTTTGGCGCAGGTGGTGCAGCAGGGCAGGCAGGCTTTGGATGAACTCCTTGTAGGGCCGGTGGTATTCGCCGAGTTTCGTGAATTCCTCGTAGCTCTCCCAGTTGAGCGATTCCGTTTCGCCGCCTTCGCTTTGGATCTCTTCCAGAGCCTCCAGGACCTTCTGCGCCCATGGCAGGAAGGATGAGAAGTCGCCGATGCTCTTGCTGCCGTACATGCCGGAAGCGAACACGGCCTTGGCGCTCTGGTACAGCGCGTGGGCCGCCTCCAGGTCATCCAGGACCCGGAAGCCGGGAAAGTTGAGGCGGAACAGCGCCTCGATAAAAGCTTCGACCGGAAACATGGCCGGCGGGAAATAGTTGCCCGCCACGGCCCGGGAAAGCTCCTGGCGCAGGAAAAACCCGAAGCGCCGGCTGGGAAAAACCACGCTGACTGCCGAGAGGTCGTTGCCGGCGCGCTGCTCGAGCACGGCACGGCCGGTATGCGCGACCAGGTCTTCCTGGAGGCCGATCAGCTCGAGCATGCCACCTCCTTGACCTCGCCGCGGTCGATGAAGAGGAGAAAGCCCCGGCACATCCTGCCCGGGTAGAGCGGGGCGACGGCCGCCATGTACTCGCGCAGCTGGGAATCGTATTCGCCGCTTGCTTCTGTCCCGGTTTTGAAGTCGATGACCAGTACTTCTTCCGGGCCGGTTTGCAGCCGGTCGAGACGCCGGAGCTTGGTCACGGCACCCGAGTTGGCGATCACCTCTTTTTCAGGATGGACCGCGTCGCCGCGCGCCAGGAGCTGGAAAACGTCCGCGCGGAGAAGAAAATCGGCAACAACGGTTGTTTCGCTTTCCTCCCAGCCGGCTTGGGCGGCCAACTGCCGCACCCGGGACTCCAATTCCCCGTGCTTGCCAACCCGGCCAAGGCAAGAGAGGAGGTCGTGTATCCTTTCTCCCCGCTCGGCCGCCGCGCGGTCGCGGCGTTCCTCAATGGCTGCCTTGTCGAAGACCAGGTAGGTCTCCTGCCAGGAGCGGGTCAGCACTTTTTTGCTTGGAACGTCCGCCGCCGTCGATTCCCTGACCGCAGACTTTTCCCGCTTCGCGAGCGTGCCGCGGCTGAACAAGCGAGCGGATTCTTCATCGAACCAGGCCAGGAGCGGATGGCAGGCGATGATATCGCTGGCTTTGGCCAGCCGCTTGACAAGGCCGCTCTTGTCAGCCGTCGGCGCCGTCGGCATTTTTTTTACCGAGACGGGAACGAACAGGGCCTCCTTGGCCCGGGTGAACGACACGTACAGCAGGTTGAGCAGGTCGATGCTGCTCCTGATGTTTTCCTCTTCAAAGCGAGCCTTCAAGCTGGGATCGCCCAGGGCGAGTTTTTTGGTGATGTAAAACAGCCCTTCCTGCTCCCAGTGGAGCGGGTCGTCGTTTTTCCCCTGGCGATCATCGATGGGGACGATCACGGCCGGAAATTCCAGCCCCTTGGACTGGTGCATGGTCAGCACGCGCACTCCGGGCGTGTGCTCGGGGATGGTGACGGCGGGCGTCTCCTCGTCGTCGACCATTTTTTTCCAGAGGTGGAGAAACCCGGCGATGGAATTGCCCTCCTTGAGCTCGGCGCCGTGCAGGGCGTCGCCCAGGGCCATGATGAAGGGCGTATCGCCGGGGAAGTTTTCATAGATGCGGAACACCTGGGTCATGTCTGAAAAAAGGTCATACGGCGGCAGGAAACCGACGGCTTGAAAGAATGGCTCGATCAGGACGGCCCAGCCGCGCGGGAATTTCTCCTGGAACAGCTTGTACATGGGGCCTGGGCCGCCGATGAAAGCGTCCTCGGAAAAAGCCTCCATTTCCTCGCCGAACCGGCTCCGGGCTTCCTGCTGGAAGATTCGGCCGCTGATGAAGGCGTGGAAATTGAGGTCGTCCGGGGGGTAGTCGAGAAACCTGAAAAAAGCGATGATCTCGTTGACCCGCGCGTTGGAATCGAGCATCAGCGACTGGTCGGACAGGGTGGGGATCCTTTCGCGGCCCAGGCTGCGGACAATGTCGCGAACCTGGGCGTTCTTGCGCACCAGGACGGCGATATCGGCATGTTCATATCCGAGCCGGAGCAGCCGGTCGATGATCGCCCTGACCGCTCCAAGCTGCTGGCCGCTCATGGCACTGCCGCTTTCCTCCCCGCCGTCCTGTTCCCCTTCCCCCGCTTCCTCTCCGTCGCTATTCCCTTCACCGACCTGCAGGGAGAACTCCACGTAGCCGCCCGTTCTTTTTTCCGCGGTGGCGACCGTCTGCCGCGAATCCCTGAAATTTTCCTGGATGGCTCTTTGCAGACCGGCTTCGGCCGCGGTCTGGGCGATGGCTTCCGGGGCCCAGAAACGGTTGTTGAAATCGATGATCTCCCGGCCGCTGCGCCAGTTCGCTTTCAGGGTATGCGAGAACCCTCCCTTGACCCGGTTGCCGATGGCTTGGATGTCCTTTTTGAGGATGTTCTCGTCCATGAGCTGGCTGTTGCCGCCGCGCCAGCGGTAGATGGCCTGCTTGCGGTCGCCGACAATGAACAGCGAGGCGCTCTTTTCCTGGGACAGCACCTCGTCGATGAGCGGGGCCAGGGCCTTGAACTGCAGCGTCGACGTATCCTGGAACTCATCGAAAAGGAAGTTGCGGAAGCGGTCCGACATCTTCAGGTAGAGATAGGAAAAACCGCTGACGCTCCATTCCCTGAAGCGTTCGGCCAGGGTCTGGCTGAACTCTTCAACGAACAAGGTCTGTTTGTCCGTGCGCCAGGCGGTAGCGAAATCCCCCAGGAACTCGCGGTAAGGGATGGTCTTGAAGGCGCTGAAAGCCAGAGTTGTTTTTTGCAGGGCTTCCTGCGCCGCCCGATAGGCGGCGATGAACCGCAGGCGCTGATCGTCCGGCGTTTCCCTGATCACGAGCTCCTGCGCGTCGTTCTTCTGAAAATAGGTGCTCTTGACGAACCCCTCCAGCCTGGAAAGGTCGGAACCGTCCGCCAGGGCTTCGGCGATCAGCTCCAACAGCGGCTCTTTCAGGTAGGTACCGCTGGCGTATCTTCGTTTTTTTCCGCCCGGTTCCCTCTCCTGCATGATCGGGAACAAGCGGCGCAGCGTCTCCAAAAAACCGCTCCAGGACCCAGTCAGCTCTCGTCGCAAGTCATCCGGGGCCGTGCCAGTGCCGGTGCCCCCCTGCTTCAGCGTCTTGCGGAAAAGGTCGGTGACCTTCTCGACGATCTGCACGTCGGTCTTCCAGCCGCTGCCGGCGTTCAGGCGCCTGAACTCCTCCAGGAAAGGCTCTAGCCGTTCCCATGAGCTGTCCGCCAGGTCGGCGATCATGGCCCGGCCGCGGGCTTGCAGTTCGTCCCGGGCGTCCACGGCGATCTCGTAGTCGGCAGGCAGGTCGAGGTCGGGGGCAATGCACATGATCATGGCGCTCATCAGCGAGTCGATGGTCTTGACATTGAAATCGTCGAAACTGGCCAGCACCAGTTCGATCAGGTCGCCGGAAAGCCCGATGATCGTCTCGGCTCTCAATCCGGTTGCGGCCGCCAGTTGCTCAAGAAACTCCCGGTCGTCCGGGCCCAGCGGCGTTTTTTGGCTCAAAGCCAGGACCTTCAGCTTTTCCACGATGCGCCGCTTCATTTCCTGGGCCGCCTTGACGGTGAAGGTGATGGCCAGGACCGAGCCCAGGATTTCCCTTTCCCGCTTGGGGTCGAGCGACTTGTTGCCCTTGCCGGAGAACGCCAGCAGCAGGCGGCCGAGATATTCCAGGGCCAGCTTGTAGGTTTTGCCCGATCCGGCCGAGGCTTCGAGTTTCAGGATGGAGCTTGCCATTTGCGATTCTTTTCCCGATTATAGCACAAAGGCACGCTGCCGGGCGGCCGTTTTCTATTGATTTGCAATCGAAAATAAGATACTATTGACAACGAGGAATGATGACACAGCTCGAGAATGCCAGAAAGGGAATCATCACGGCCGCGATGAAGGCGGTCGCCGCCCGCGAAGCGCTGGAAGAGGTAAAGCTGCTCAACGCCGTCGCCGACGGGACGGTGGTAATTCCCGCCAACCGCAACCACAAGAACCTGCAGCCGGTCGGCATCGGCCGGGGCCTGAAAACCAAGATCAACGCCAATATCGGCACCTCGGGAGATTTTGCCGAGCTGGACGATGAAGTGGAGAAACTGCGCACGGTCCTGGACTGCGGCTGCGACACGGTCATGGACCTGAGTAGCGGCGGCGACATCACCGCCATCCGCCGGGCCCTGCTGGCCCAGTCGACCATTCCCTTCGGCAACGTCCCGGTCTATGAGATGATGGTCGACGTCCCCCGCCAGGGCGGGACCTTCGTTTCCCTGGAAGCATCGCGGATGTTCGATTATATCCGGCGCCAGGCCGAAGACGGCGTCGACTTTATGACCATCCATGCCGGCCTGACCCTGAAAGCCATCGAGAAACTGAAAAAAAAACCGCGCGTGGCCGGCATCGTTTCGCGCGGCGGTTCGCTGCTGACCGGCTGGATGCTGCATAACCGCAAGGAGAATCCTTTTTTTGAACATTTTGACCAGCTGCTGGCCATCGCCCGCGAGTTCGACGTCACCCTCTCCTTGGGGGACGGCTTGCGACCGGGAGCGCTGGCCGACGGCAGCGACTGGGCGCAGCTGGAGGAATTGCTGACCCTGGGCGAGCTGGTGCAGCGGACACGCCGGGCCGGCGTCCAGGTCATGGTCGAAGGCCCGGGCCACCTGCCCATCCAGCAGATCGAGATGAATGTCCGGCTGCAGAAAGAGATTTGCGCCGGGGCGCCTTTCTACGTCCTGGGGCCGGTGGTTACCGACGTGGCGCCGGGCTACGACCATCTGACCGCCGCCATCGGCAGCGCCGTGGCCGGAGCCGCCGGCGCCGATTTTTTGTGCTACGTCACCCCGGCCGAGCACCTGGGTCTGCCCGACGCCCAGGACGTGCGCGAAGGCATCATGGCCTCGCGCATCGCCGCCCATGTCGCCGACATCGCCAAGGGCCTTGACGGCGCCCTGGACTGGGACCGGCGCATGGCCGCGGCGCGCTGCGGCCTGGATTGGGCGGAACAGGAGCGGCTGTGTATCGATGCGCAAAAGTTCAGGCAAGTCAGGGAGCGGCGCGGTTCGCAGACCGATGCCTGCTCCATGTGCGGCGATTTTTGCGTGTACAAGGTTCTTAAAGACTATCACCTATGAAGACAGAGATGTCGCTGACCTTTTACGGCGTGCGCGGCAGCCATCCCGTCCCTGGCAGGGGTACGCAGCGCTACGGCGGCAACACCGCGGCGCTGCTTTTTGAAATCGCCGGCCAGGCGGTCCTCTTCGATGCCGGCACCGGCATCATCCAGGCCGGCCGCTACTTGAACCAGCGCTTCGGCGCCGGCGGGACGATCCACCTGTTCCTCACCCACCTGCATATCGATCATATCCAGGGCCTGCCTTTTTTCAAGCCGTTCTACAACCCCCGGCTGGAAATCGTCATCCATTGCCAGGAAGTCTCCGGCGGCAGCTTGCGCCAGGCCATCGAGGCGCTTTTCCTGCCGCCCTATTCGCCGATCACCCTGAAAGGCATTAAAGCCGGCCTGCGCTTCGTGCCGCTCGACATGCGCCCGGGGAAAAATTCCATCAACCTGGGTTCCACTACCGTGGTTTCCTACATCAAGCACGATTCCCATCCGCGGCTGGGGGTGATCATCTACCAGCTCGCCCATGACGGGCGGCGGGTGGTGTATTCCACCGACGTCGAAAGCCCGGAAGGCTTCGACGGCTCCATCCGTCCCTTCATCCGCGGCGCCGACATCCTGATCCACGATTGCCAGTATCTGGACGCCGATTACGCCAATCCGGGAAATCCCCGCCAGGGCTATGGCCACAGCACCGTTTCCATGGCGGTGCGCAACGCCGGGCTCTGCCGGGTGAAAAAACTGTACCTGTTTCACTACGATCCCGAATATTCGGACGGGCAGCTGGAGGAAATGCTGCGCCAAGCGCGACGGAAGTTCAAAAATACCTTCCTGAGCCAGGAACAAAAAAAGATCAACATAACAAGGAGATAACCATGTCTGGACATTCCAAGTGGAGTTCGATTAAGCATAAGAAAGCCGCCACTGACGCCAAGCGGGGAAAGGTCTTTACCCGCTTCATCAGGGAATTGACCATCGCCGCCCGAGCCGGTGGCGGCGACCCCGAATCCAACTCGCGCTTGCGCCACGCCATGGAGGGGGCGCGGGCGGCCAACATGCCCAGCGACAACATCAAGAAGGCCGTCCAGCGCGGCACCGGCGAACTCGAAGGGGTCAATTACGAGGAATTCTCCTACGAGGGCTACGGCCCAGGCGGCGTGGCCATCCTGGCCGACGCCATGACCGACAACAAGAACCGCACCGTCTCCGAGGTGCGCCACGTCTTCGAAAAATACAACGGCAATCTGGGCCAGCAGGGCTGCGTTTCCTGGATGTTCACGCGCAAGGGGCTAATCGTCGTTCCGCAGTCGGCCATCGGCGAGGACGAGCTGATGGAGATCGTTCTGGACAGCGGCGCCGAGGACATGAAGAAAGAGGGGGAGAACTTCGAGATCACCACCTCGACCGAGGATTTCGATACGGTGCACGAGGCCTTGAAAGCCAAGAAACTCCCGATCGAGTCGGCCGAGATCGCCAAGGTCCCCTCCACCTACATCAAGCTGGAGGGCAAGCAGGCCGAGCAGATGCTCAAGCTCTACGACAGGCTCGAGGAGCTCGATGACATCCAGAACGTCTGGGCCAACTTCGATATCGCCGACGAGGTGATCGACCAATTCAACAAGGGCTAATGTTGATTCTGGGCATGGATCCCGGTTCGCTTAGTTTCGGCATCGGACTGGTGCACAAGGACCGAAACCAATATGCCTGCCTCCATTCCGAAACGATCCGCCTGAAGGAAAAGGATTTTATCGCCCGCATGCAGACGTTGTGGATCTGCCTCAACCAGCTGACCGCCCGTTTTGCCATCGATGAAGCGGCCATGGAGGAAGGTTTCCTGGGCAAGAACATCCGCTCCATGTCCCTGCTTTCCATGGTGCGCGGCGTGGCCCTGGCCGCCCTGTTGCAGCGCCGCATCCCACTGAGCCTGTATTCGCCGCGCGAGGTCAAGTTGGCCCTGACCGGTTACGGCAATGCCGATAAAACGCAACTCTCTAAAATGGCAATCCTGGTCTTGAACCTCAAGGAAAAAAAACTCGGCCTGGATGAAAGTGACGCCCTGGCCGTGGCCTATTGCCATGGGGTGAACCGCCGATGATCGCGATCGTGCGCGGCAAAATTTTCGCCTCCGTGCCCGGGCGTGTCGCTGTCGATACTGGAGCGGGGATCATCCTGCAGCTGGTTGTGCCGGTTTCCGCTTATCCGCAGTTGCGGGAAAACCAGGATATCATCTTGCACACGATTTTAAAAATAAAGGATGAAGATGTGGTGCTCTATGGTTTCCCGCAGCCCAGGGAAAAAGCCCTTTTTGAAAAGCTGATCTCGGTTTCCGGGATCGGCCCCAAGATCGCCATGTCCTGCATATCCGCCATGGCCGCTGACGAATGGATCGCCGCCATCGCCGGCGCCGATGTGGCCGGGATCAGTTCCATCCCCGGTATCGGCAAGAAAACGGCCCAACGCCTTATTTTGGAATTAACCGGCAAGCTCGAATTCCAAAATGAAATTCCCGACGCCAACGCCCAACTGCGCTCCGACCTGGTTTCCGGATTGGCTAACCTCGGCTACCCGCTCAAGGTGGCCCGGGAAACCGTCGGTCGCGTCCTGAAAGAAAATCCCGCCGCCACCGGTTTTGAAGAACTCTTCAAGATCATCATGAAAAAGATGAAGCCATGAACCCCGAAAACATCACCAACCCGGTTGAAAAAAGCGACGATACCGGGGTCGAACAGAACCTGCGCCCGGCCCGGCTGCGGGAATTCACCGGCCAGAAGCAGAAGATCGCCAACCTGAAAACCTATATCAAGGGGGCGCGCCAGCGCGGCGAAGCCCTGGACCATGTGCTGCTGCACGGCCCGCCCGGCCTGGGCAAGACCACCCTGGCCCACATCGCGGCAGCGGAAATGGGGGCGGGGATCAAGTGCACGTCGGGCCCGGTCCTTGAAAAAAAGGGCGACATCATCGCCATCCTGAGCGACATGGAATTGCACGAGGTGCTCTTCATCGACGAGATCCATCGCCTGCGCACGGCGCTCGAGGAAATCCTCTACAAGGCCATGGAGGATTTCCAGATCGACGTGCTGATCGGCCAAGGGCCGGGGGCCAAGACCGTTTCGCTGCATATCAACCCCTTCACCCTGGTCGGGGCCACCACCCGCGCCGGCCTCCTGTCCAACCCGCTGCGCAACCTTTTCGGCATCACCTTTCACCTCGATTTTTACGATCACGAGGAGCTGTCTGAGATCATCCGCCGCAGCGCCGGCATCCTCGGCATCCGCATCGACGACGAGGCGACCGCGGCCGTGGCCGGCAGGTCGCGCGGCACGCCGCGCATCGCCAACCGGCTGCTGCGCCGGCTGCGCGATTTCGCCCAGCTCCAGGGCAAGGACGGCATCGACCTGGACGTGGCGCAGGCGGCCTTCCGGGCCCTGGAAGTCGACGAAGCCGGTTTTGACGAGGTGGACCGCAAGATCCTGCTGACCATCATCGACCATTTCCGCGGCGGCCCGGTCGGCATTTCCACCCTGGCCACCTCGGTGCAGGAGGAGAAGAACACCCTCGAGGACATTTACGAGCCCTACCTGATCCAAGAGGGCTTCCTGCAGATCACCTCGCGCGGCCGCCTAGCCACCGAGAAAGCCTTCCGTTATTTCGGTAAAAAAGCGCGCCCGCCGCAAAAACCTTTGTTTTAGCCGATAACTCAAACCAATTTTCCATTCACTCCACGGGGAAAAAGCAGTTTGCTGTTTTTCTGCAACCTTGGCGGGCGTTTATACGTTTACTACTCCTGAGGGAATAGTGAAATCGGAACGGAGGTTGCGGCGATGAGAAAAAACAGGCAACTTTGGCAACGGCAAGCATGGCTGCTGGCGCTGGCACTGGGATCGTTGATTACGGCCGCCGGGGCCTCAGAGCCGGTGGCGATATACAGGGCCGACACCCGGCCGGTCATCGACGGCAAGCTTGACGACCCGGTCTGGCAGAATGCCACCCGCTTCGACAATTTTATCACCTTCAAGCCCGATTACGGCAAGCCGACTTCGGAAAAAACGACCGTGCTGGTGGCCTATGACCGGAAGTACATCTACTTCGCCTTCGATTGCCGGGATAGCGAGCCGTCCAAGATAAAGGCCGCCATGTCCAAAAGGGACGGCATCGATATGGACGACTGGATCGGCGTGGTCCTGGACACCTTCGGCGACAGTCAGGGCGGCTACCTTTTCGAAGTCAACCCGCTGGGGGTCCAGATGGACGGCATGATCAATGCCGACGGCAACGGCGACGCCAGCTTCGATACCATCTGGGAGAGCAAGGGCTTGATCCATAACGGCGGCTATAGCGCCGAGATGGCCGTGCCCTTCAAGAGCCTGCGCTACCCGTTCAAGAAAAAGATCACCATGGGATTGCTTGTCTCCCGTTTCATCGGCCGCAAGTCCGAGCAGACGAGTTTTCCCGAAATCAATCCCGAGGGCGGGGCCATTATGAACCAGGCGCAAAAAATCGAGTTGAGCGACGTCAAGTTCGAACGGCCGGTGGAATTCATCCCAGCCCTGACCTACGACCAGGGCAGCAGCCACAGCGACGGGGCGATGAGATCGACCGGCAAGAATAGCGATTTCAGCCTGACCGGCAAGATCGGCCTTACTTCCAACATGACCCTCGACGCGACCTACAACCCCGACTTCAGCCAGGTCGAGACCGATGCCGGTCAGATCGACGTCAATTTGCGCTATTCGATCTATTATTCTGAAAAAAGACCATTTTTCCTCGAGGGGATGGAAAATTTCAACTTCGCCACCGCCATGGAGCAAAACACGCTGGGCGCGATCGTCTACACCCGGACCATCGTCGATCCGCTGCTGGGGGTGAAGCTGACCGGGAAAGTCGGCAGCCAGAACGTCCTCTCCGGCATCTTCGCCCTGGATGAGTTCCCCGGCGCCATGGCGGCCGAGGACAACGACCTCGAGCGCAGCGGCCGCAACGCGGCCTTCACCATCCTGCGCTACAAGCGGCAGATGAGCCAGGACAACTATATCGGCGGCTTCTTCACCAACCGCAGCTTCGCCGGCGACCGCAACACCGTCGGCGGCATCGACGGCCGTTGGCGCCTGAACAATACCAGCTTTCTGGAATACAGCTTCCTGGAATCTTTCAGCCGCGACGAGCGGGCCAGCCGTGACGACCAGGGGCACTACCTGGGCCTGCGCTACAATTTCAGCAACCGGCACTGGAACGTCGACCTGGGCTTTTTCGATCTGAGCAGCGATTTCCGCATCGACAGCGGCTACGTGACCCGAACCGGTATCACCATGGCGCCGGCCTTCGTGATGTACACCTGGTTCCCCAAGTCGAAATTCTTCCAGAAGATCGACGCGTTCTGGTGGAGCTACCACCTGCTCGACAAGCCCAGCGACCTCTTTGAAACCTACAACCAGCTGGTGCTGCGCCTGAACATGCCGCGCCAGTCGCAGCTCCGCTTCGATGCCATCCTGGGCAACGAGGTCTTCGCCGACCAGCGCTTCAGCCTGAGCGGCTGGCGGGTCAGGGGCTACACGCAGATCGTCAAGCAGCTATATCTCGAGGGTGGCTACCGCCGCTCGGGCCGCATCTACTACGACGAGGAATCTCCGTTCCAGGGCAAAGGGAATACGGCCGACTTGTACCTGCAGTTCCAGCCCTTTGACAAGCTGAACACCTCGCTCGGCCTCAGCTATTACGACTTTTACCGCTCCGACAACAACGAAAAGGTCCTGAGCTACACGATCTGGCGCAGCCGCACCACCTTCCAGCTCAACCGCTACCTGTTCGTCCGCGCCATCGTCGAGTACAATAATTATTGGAAAAAAATCAACGCCGACTTCCTGGCCTCGTTCACCTACATCCCGGGAACGGTGCTCTACCTCGGCTACGGCTCGGCCTACGAAAAGGTCAAGTGGAGCAACGAGGACCGGGACTATTTCCCCTCCGACGATTTCCTGCAGACCAGGAGAAGCTTCTTTTTCAAGGCGTCGTATTTATGGAGATTCTAACCGCAAAGGACTGGGTTGACGGTAGACGGCGTACGGTTAACGGTAAGAAAAGGAAAAAGAGCATTCAACTCACCCCTAACCCCTCTCTTACCAAAGAGAGGGGGATTGCCTTATGGGATTTGTCCTTACCGTAAACCCCCTCAGGTGGCAGACAAATTAAATTACCAACACTATGCTTTTAGCTATTCCTTCTTATCTGCAAAAAGCATCAAGTGTTGGTATAGTCACGCTAGATAGGTTTCGTTGCCCTTCTGGTTAAAACGAAACCTATAGTGTGACTACCACCGAAGCCGGTGGATAATTTGTGCTGCCGTCAACCGTATACCGTACACCGAGCACCTGCTTTACTATTGTGATACAAGCGCCTATAATCCCTTCATGGATCTCGAGCAATCCTGCCTGAAGAAAATCGTTCTGCTGGCCCTGGCCGAGGACCGGGTCGAAGCCGACGTGACCACCCGGGCGCTGCTGGCCTTTGACCGGCCGGTGCGGGCCGAGGTGCGAGCCAAGGCAACCGGGGTGATCTCCGGGACCGGGGTTTTCGAAAAAACCATGAAAACCGTGGATCCCAAGTTGAAGGTCACCATCGCCAAGGCCGACGGCAGTTCGGTGCTGCCCAACGACCTGGTGCTGGAAATTCTCGGCCGCGAGAGCTCGATTTTGAAAGGCGAGCGCACGGCCCTCAATTTCCTTCAGCGCTTGAGCGGCATCGCCACCCTCACCCGGCGCTACGTGGAAAAACTGCGGCCCTTTCGGACGGTGCTGCTCGACACGCGCAAGACCACCCCGGGCATGCGCTACCTGGAAAAACGGGCCGTGCGCGACGGCGGCGGCAGCAACCACCGGCTCAACCTGGAGGAGATGGCCATGGTCAAGGACAACCACATCGCCATGGCCGGCGGCATCGGCCCGGCGGTGCAAAGCGTCCGCGCCGCCTGGCCGGGGAAGAAGCTTGAGGTGGAAGTGGGCACCATTAAAGAACTTGAAGAAGCGCTGGCGCTCGGCGTCGAAATGGTCATGCTCGACAATTTCCCCATCGACCAGGTCCAACGGGCCGTGGTCCTGAACCGCGGCCGGTCCAAGCTGGAAATTTCGGGCAACGTGACCCTGGAAAACCTAGCGGAAAAGGCGGCCTCCGGCGTCGATTTCATTTCGGTCGGAGCCCTGACCCACTCGTTCCAATCCCTGGATATCAGCCTGGACATCGCGAGGTCCTGAATGAAAGATTACCTGGAAACCGACGTTCTGATCATCGGCAACGGCATCGCCGGCTCGACCACCGCCCTGCGCCTCGCCGAGCAGGGGGTCAACGTGCTCCTGGTCTCCAAAGGCAAGGATTACACACGCACCAACACCAATTACGCCCAGGGCGGGATCGCCGCCCTCCCCGTGGGTGAGAAGTCCGAGCTCTTCATCAATGATATCGTCAAGGCCGGCGACGAGTTCAACTACCTGCCGGCCGTCGCCCAGGCGGTCAATGATTCGCAGCGCCTGGTACGCGAGATCCTGATCGAAAAGATCCAGGTCCCCTTCTCCAAAAAGGGCGACGAGTACGACCTGGCCAAGGAGGGCGGCCATTCGTCGCGCCGGGTGCTCAACGTCAAGGACATGACCGGACGGGTCATCCAGGACCGGTTCAACGAATACCTGCAGAAGCTCCCCGGGCTGAAGATGCTTTTCCAGCATACGGCGGTCGACCTGCTGAGCTATCCCCATCACTCGACCAACCCCGTGCGCACCTACCAGGAGCCCAGGATCATCGGCGCCTACGTCCTGGACCAGAAGAGCCGCAAGATCTCCCGCGTCTTCGCCAGGAAGGTGGTGCTGGCCTCCGGTGGCTTGTGCAGCCTTTTCCTGCATTCGACCAACCCCGAGGAAGCCATCGGCAACGGCATCGCCATGGCCCACCGGGCCGGCGCGCGCCTGGCCAACCTGGAATACATCCAGTTCCACCCCACGTCGCTCTACCACCGCGAGGCCGACAGTTTTCTCATCTCGGAGGCCGTGCGCGGCGAGGGCGCCCGCTTGCAGAATCTCAAGGGCGAATATTTCATGGAGAAGTACTCGCCGCTGAAGGATCTGGCCCCGCGCGACGAGGTGTCGCGTGCCATTTACGAGGAGATGATCAAGAACGGCAATGATTATGTCCTGCTCGACCTGGCCTCTTTCGCCAGGATCAACATCCGCGAACGCTTCCCGACCATTTTCCAGACCTGCCTGAAGTACGGCATCAATATCGAGGAAAAGCCGATCCCGGTCGTGCCGGCCGCCCACTACAGTTGCGGCGGCGTGCTCTGCGATTTGAACGGGCGCAGCAGCATCCGCAATCTCTACGCCGTCGGCGAGGTCTCGGCCACTGGCGTGCACGGGGCCAACCGCCTGGCTTCGGTGTCGCTCCTGGAAGCCCTGGTCTGGGGCGTCAAGGCGGCCGAGGACATACTGGCCACCATCGCCGACGACAAGGATCCCTACGTCATTGCCGAAGTCCCGGCCTGGAAATACCCCTACCCACAGGAAAAACTCGACCCGGCCCTGGTGTGGCAGGACCAGGTGACCATCAAGACCACCATGTGGAACTACAACGGCATCATCCGCACCGTCAAACGCATGGAGCGGGCCAAGGCCGACCTGGAGTACCTGAGGCATCGCATCGAGAAGTTCTACCAGGCCTGCGAGATCGGCAACCGCATCATCACCCTGCGCGACAGCGTGCAGGCGGCATTGCTCATCGTCGAGGCCGCCCTGCGCAACCGCGTCTCGCGCGGCGCCCATTTCATCAAGGCCGACGAAAGCTGAGCCGCCTCAGGTTATTATTCTCAACATGCAAGCACAGGGAAGAGGAAAAATGCAATTTAATACGCTCCGGGGTTACCCGGTAAGCTTCGATCGGCTCCGGCGCGGTTCTTGAGCACCGAATTGCTGAGCGTTCCCGGGGGAACCGTGGGCGGGGAGGGGGCGCCGCTCCAGCTGAAATCCGGGATGGCGTAGGTGGTGACGCCATAGACGTTGCCTCCCGCCGTGGGGCG
Organism: Candidatus Aminicenantes bacterium; assembly: GCA_026393795.1. Taxonomy (NCBI): domain Bacteria; phylum Candidatus Aminicenantota; species Candidatus Aminicenantota bacterium. The sequence continues at coordinate 24,293 of JAPKZL010000322.1, forward strand.
GTAATCGCCGGTGGCCGGGTTGATCAGCTGCGGTTGTGCCTTGTTGATGCTGTTCTGGGCGAGGACCGCGGCTGGATCCAGCCGCGCCTGATCGGTATCGCCGATGCCCAGGCTCAGACCCGCCGGTCCGTTCCAGATGAAGTTGCCCTGGATCACCAGGTTGTCATCTCCCTTGCAGGGATTGGGAGCATTGGTCCCGGATGGTGGCGTCGTATCGCCCCGGCTGGCGAAATGGTTCCATTGGCTCTGGTAGGGCGGGGGATTGTAAACGATGTTGTTGAAAATGAAGATGTTCTTGTTGGGAATGTAGTATTGGCTCTCCTCGGCTACGGCCCGGCCCCAGCCGCCGGCATCGTGGTTGGCCTTGGCAGCGGCCAGATGGCTCGATTCGCCACCGCAACCCCGGCCACCGAAAACGACTTCCACGGCATGGCTGTTCTTTCCGACCCGGTAAAGCGTGTTGTAGGCCAGCAGGATATTGTAGCCGCCGTTGACGCCCATTCCCGCTCCATCGGTATCGTGTACGATGTTGTTGATGAATTTGATGTCGTAAGCCTCGTAGTGCAGCCAGGGATTGACCATGTACTCGAATCCAGTGGCCTGACCGGCGCTGAAGCCCCCGTTGCCGGCGTTGTACATCTCGTTGCCGTCAATGCGAAAATAGGACGAGCCGCCTTTGAGGTACATGCACCAGTCGGTGGCGTCGTGAATGCGGTTGCGACAGATGTGGCCGTACTGCACGGCGACGAAATCAAGCCCAACGTTGTCGGTCGGGCCGTAGATCTGGCTGTCTTCGACATAAACGTGCTGGCACTGGTTTCCCTTGAGCACCTCCTGGGTCTGGTGATTGCCGTTGATGTCGCAGCCCCTGATCAGGACATAACTGCAGGAGGATATATGAAAACCGTCGCCGCCGGAGGAAGCGCCCCGCGTATTCAAGTTGACGAAGTAGATATATTGGCAAAGGGTGACTTCCAACCCAGGTAGCATGGCTTTACCCTGGCCATCGGCGGATTGGATGATGATCGGGAAGGAATAGCTGCCAAAGCGGTTGTCCAGTTGACCGGGAACATTGGCATTGGCCTGGTCGTAGGCCGGGTAGGTGCCGGCCACGAGCTGAATCCGAAACCCGGTCGATGTCAGCGTGGCGCCGCTGGGAATTTTTTCCCAGGCGGCGCGGAGGGTCTTCAACGCCTGGGTGCGGGAAGATCCGTTGTTGGCATCGTTGCCGCCTGACGGATCCACCCAGATTTCAGCCAGAGTGGGATTTCCGATATCGTAGGTGTCGCCGCTCGTGGCGTTGGGAGCGGGCGGACTCGGGACTGGAGTAGAATCGTCCGTGGCCGAGTCTTCGCTTTTTTTGGCGCAGCCCGGCAGAAGGAACACCAGGGCGATAAAGAAAATGGCCAGCAGCAGACAGGGGCAGATCCGGGAGAAAATGGTTTGTCCACAACCCTGCGGAAAAAAATTTTTTTTGGATTTCATACTTCTCATTTTACCCTCCTATGTTTGGATAATTGATATTTTACGCCAATTCGCTGGCGCAAGCAAAGGAGCATTCGGAATAATGGCTGCCACCATGCGTCCATTGCGCAACCGGGTCTTGCGTGGCGCTCATTTTTATCACGGGGGATAAGGGTTGAAGCTATACCATCACTATGTTTTTGACGTTATCGATCATTCGTCAAAAACATCTAGTGATGGTATAGTCACACTATAGTTACACGATGGTTTCAGCTATTTCATTCTGACGCTGAAACCATCTAGTGTAACTAGTGTGACTAATCTTCCAGCTCCAGCGCTGCCAGGAAGGCTTCCTGGGGAATGTCGATCTTGCCGATGCGCTTCATGCGCTTCTTGCCTTTTTTCTGCTTTTCCAGCAGCTTCATCTTGCGGCTGATGTCGCCGCCGTAGCACTTGGCCAGGACGTTCTTGCGCAGGGCCTTGACCACGGTCTTGGCGATGACCCGCTTGTTGATCGCCGCCTGGATGACGACCTCGAAGAGCTGGCGCGGGATGACCGCCTTCATCTTGCTGGTCAGCAGGTTGCCGATGGTGTAGGCCTTGTCCTTGTGGACGATGACCGCCAAAGCGTCGACGATCTGCCCGTTGATCAGGATGTCGAGCTTGACGAGCTGGCCCTCGCGGTAGCCCGCGAGCTCGTAGTCGAGCGAAGCGTAGCCTTTCGTGCGCGTCTTGAGCTGGTCGAAGAAGTCGAGCACGATCTCGCTGAGCGGCAGCTTGTACTGCAACTGCACGCGCTCGGGCGAC
>JAPKZL010000323.1 GCA_026393795.1 Candidatus Aminicenantes bacterium
GGACGGGCTGGTTTTCGTGGCCGACTCGCAAACGGAACGATTCGAAGCCAATATGGAGAGCATCCAGGACATGCTGGAAAACCTCAATGACTACAAGCTTGAATTCGCCGCCATCCCCTACATCCTGCAGCTGAACAAGCGCGACCTGCCCAATGTCACGCCGGCCAACGAGCTGATCGCCGCCTTGCGCAAGAAGAACGAGCCGGTGCTCGAGGCCGTCGCCTCGCGCGGGGACGGGGTGGTAGAAACCTTGAAAGCCATCTCCAAGCTGATCATGAGCGAAGTCAAGAATAAAATCGGATAAGTGCCTCGTTTCACCTGCGATTGGATCGACAAAATACTGGTCGTTCTCTGCGACGGCAAAGTGGTCTGCGGCTGCGCCGACCCGAAAGGGGAGCGGCCGCTCGGCCACCTGAAGCACGAGCGCATCGGCGAGATCTGGCGCGGCCAGAAGGTGCGGCGGATCCGGGAGGAGCTGAGCGCGGGCTTTTCCAGTTTTTGCCTCCCCTGCGGGCTCAAGCGGCCCCTCGGTGACGATGAGCCGGTCCCGCAGCGGCCGCTCGATTCCGCTGTCCTGCCGCGGCTGTTCGTTGAACCCACGGTCGTCTGCAACCTGAACTGCTTCCAGGCCGTATGCGCCCCTGGCGCCGGCCTCGTCGCGACCAGGGAAAGGAAATTTTTCCCCTTCGAGGAATTCCGCGCCCTGCTGGCCGAGACCGGCCCGGGGCTGATACGCCTCGATCTTTTCAACTACGGAGAGCCTTTCCTGCATCCCCAGGCGCTGGACATGATCGACCATGTGAAAAAAAATTATCCGCATGTCTACCTGTACACCAGCACCAACGGCCTTCTCTTCGATAAAAAGAAAATCTCCCGCCTGGCGGCGTCGGGCATCGATGAAGTCACGTTTTCCGTGGACGGCGCCGATCAGCGCACCTACGGCCGCTATCGCCAGGGCGGCGATTTTGCCAGGCTGCTCAAAAATATGGCGGCCCTGGTCGATGAAAAAAAGCGCCTGGGAAGGGAGGTGCCTTTCATCAATTGGCGCTATATCCTGTTCAGGTGGAATGACGCGTCCTGTCATTTACACAAGGCGCGGCGCCTGGCGAAAAAAATAGGCGTCGACCGGCTGACCTGGGAAATCACCGACCATCCGACTGGCGCGGCGTCGACGAAGTACCGGATCGCTTCTCCGGCCTGGAAGAAAATCTACCATGAAATCTGGGACAGCAGCCAGATCGGTTCGGCGCTCAAAGGCAAGCGCTTCATCGCCGCGATCAAACTCGGCCCGGCCAGGCTGGCGGCCCGGGCCGGCGAACCGCTGCGCCTGCAAGTCGAAGTGAAAAACCGGGGCGGCGCCCTATGGCTCCGGGAGGCTTTCTCGGGAAGGCGCCTGGTCCGCCTTGGCGCCCAGCTGCACGACCGGCAAAAGCGGCTGCTCGATTTAAACTATGCCAGGGCTTTTCTGCCGCGGCCCCTGGCCGGCGGCGAAAGGGCCAGCGTGGCCATCGAACTTCCTGCAGTCGGGAAAACCGGGGAGTACTGGCTCAAGTTCGACATGGTCAGCGAAGGGATCGACTGGTTTGAAAACGGCGGCTCGCCCGTCGTTTGGGTGCCGTTTACAGTCAGCGCTAGAATCCAGCAAGTTATCTAGTAATCAAGTCTACAAGATTGCCTTTTTCCCCTAATCCCTGTACCCTATACCCTAAACCCTGTCGGTCATGGCGTCATGATCGCCGTTTCCTCGCCGCCTTTCCAAGAAGCGATGACCTCGCCCAGCCGCTTGACCCCTTCCTCGATCTCGGCTTTGCTGGAATAGGAGAAATTCATGCGGAAGGAGTTGTGGCCTCCGCCGTCGGGATAGAAGGCTGAGCCGACCACGTAGGCCACCTGCTTCTCGATGGCGGCGTGGAACATCTCGCCGGCGTCGATGCTTTCCGGCAGGGTGACCCACAGGAACAGGCCGCCATGGGGCTGAGTCCATTTCAGGCCGGGAAGCTTGGGCATGTATTTGGCGAGCATGGAGAGCATAAAGTCGCGCTTTTCCCGGTAGGCCTTGATGATGACGGAAATTTGCTTCTCGAGCAGGCCGCGGTGCAGGAACTCGTAGAGAATGGCCTGGTTGTAAGGGGGCGAGCACAGGTCGACCGACTGCTTGGCCGTCACCGCCTTCTGGATCAGCTCATTGGGGCCGGCCATCCAGCCCAGGCGGAAGCCCGGCAGCAGGATCTTGCTGAAGGTATAAAGCCCGAGGACGCGGTCGGGGTTCATGCCCAGCAGCGACGGCTCGGTCTTGCCCTCGAAGCGCAGCTGGCGGTAGGGGGAGTCCTCGACCACGATCAGGTCGTGCTTTTCGGCGATGCGCAGGAGTTCCTTCCTGCGCTTCAGGGACATGGTGATGCCCGAGGGGTTCTGGAAATCGGGTATCTCGTAGATGAACTTCGGCTTGGAACCCTTGGCGGCCAGCTGGTCGATCTCGGCTTCCAGCGAAGCCGTCTGCGTCCCTTCCTCGTCCTGTTCGATGCCGATCATTTTGGCGCCATAGGAATTGAAGGCCTGGATGGCGCCGACGTAGGTCGGGCGGCTGGTCATGACCACGTCGCCCGGGTCGACGAAGATCTTGCCGACCAGGTCCAGACCCTGCTGCGACGAGGTGACGATCAGAAGATGGTTGCTGGTTATGTCCACCCCGTCCCTTTGCATCAGCTTGGCCAGCTCCTCGCGAAGGCGATTGTCGCCCTCGGTAGGACCGTACTGCAGCGCGGTCTTTCCCTCGCGCTCCATGACGATGCGCGACATTTCCTTGATCTCTTCGACCGGGAAGAGGTCGGGGGCGGGCAGGCCGCCAGCGAACGAGATGATGCCCGGCTTGGCGGTGAGCTTCAAAAGCTCGCGGATCTCGGAGCGCTTCATGCTCTTGGCGGTATTGGAAAAGAATTTTTCGTAGTTGACCACGGCATCCTCCTTGTGGCTGGCACGAATTGTTAAGGATTAAAACTATTTATAATATGATAGAGCCCTTTATTTAATAGGGTTTCGGGGAATTTTGTGTAAGCAAATGAGGCGCAGTTTTCACACATTTTTATTTTAATAATTTAAGAGTGATACACAACCTATTCATATTATATTTTATCATTAAAATTGGGGTGGGTCAAATGGGTTCCTCTATGAAAATACAATTCAGTCTTAAAAGTATTGACATTTGAAAAAACCCATTCTATAATTCAAATGATATTACCAGTAATAGCATGAAGAATAAAATAAAGCTAAGAAGGGAATTTGAATGTTTTAAAAAGAAAAAAGTAATTAAATGTATTGAAATGGAGAGAATGGCTAAAAAATTGGGCCGAACATTATTTAATAGAGGCAAAGAGCCAACCTGGATAAATCTGAATTTCAAGGAATTGCGTCCACTGGCTATCCCACATCATGGAGGCGATTTACCCCTTGGTACTTCCGATAATATACTCAACCAACTTGAAGAAGATATGATAAAGATTGAGGAGTTAAAATGAAAAAAAATAAAATAGTGTTTGCGGATTATCTGAAACAGCCATATACAAGAATAGTTATTCCCGATTTGAAAACTGGGACATTTACCGCGGAAATAT